>JBLMYH010000327.1:0-4533 GCA_050258175.1 Hyphomicrobiaceae bacterium | reverse complement strand
GGCCAGGTAATCCGGCCCGGAGCAGCTCGATGTCGAATTGCCATCCCAGGAGTACCGCCAGACCAATGACCGCAATCAGGTAGCTCGACCCCCGGCTCAACGCCTCGAGCCATGACATCAGCCGTTGGTTGAGGCCACCAGCCCCTCCTGACGGCGGGAATGGAGCATGGCTGCTGTCATTCATGAGTCGCGCGGAGCCTCAGCGGGGCGGCGCAGCAGCCACGCTTGAACGCGGGCCCGAACATGCGCGGGTCGGAAGGGCTTGGTCAGATAGTCGGTCACGCCGGCGGCAAATCCCGCCGCGGTGTTCTCGGGCCCGGACTGTGCCGTGATCAGCACGACGGGCACGTCGCGCAGCGCAGGATCGGGCTCGTTGCGAAGTCGGCGAGTGACCTCCATTCCGTCGGCGCTCGGCATCTGCCAATCGAGCAGGATCAAGTCCGGGTGCTCGAGCTGGGCAAGGCGCAGCGCGGCCTCGCCGTCACTTGCGGTCACGACGCGGAATCCGTCCTGTTCGAGGGCGAGCGTGAGCAGACGCACGATCGTTGGGTCATCATCGGCGACGAGAATGGTATGCGGACCAACCTTCCTGGCCGCCTCCGGCGCGCGGGCTGCTGCCCGCGTTCTGGCGTCGCGTTCGATGAACCGCAATTCTTGCCCTTCGGCCGCGGCGAAAACCTCGAGTCCGCTCCCGGCAGAGCTGGCGCGCCGGCGACACATCTCCACGACGCAATCGACCGCTTCGTCGTCGCGGAGCGGATCATGGTGGGTGAGAGCTAGTCGCTTGGCCTGCGCGGCGACCGCGTAGTCGACCGCCCACTCGGCGGGCGTGTGGCCCCAGCCCGTCTTCTGCGGATACTCCGCAATCGTGTACTGAGAATCGTGAATGACGAGGTCCGCGTCCGCAAGGAAATCGATGTGACGCTGGTCCTCCTTGTGCCTTGGTGGCTCACCCTCGGCTCTTGCCGCCGGGTTCGGGGCATGCGGCTCGTGATCCACCGAGTACACAACCGCATTGCCGCCAGACTGCAAGCGATAGCCCAGCGTAAGAGCCGGGTGATTGAGATATCGCGTGGTGACGCGCATTTGACCGATCACGAATTCTCCCTCGGCGATATCGTGAAAGCGAATCGTCGCTGGCAGCTGCGCCAGCGTGACGGGAAAGTAATTGTACTCCATCTGACCCGCCAACGTCCGTTCGAGTTGGCGTCCCAGCGCCCCTGGAGCATAGATGTCCCACGTGTTGCCGGGCACAAACAGTGGTGCGAAGAAGGGAAACCCCTGGATATGATCCCAGTGCGTATGGGTGATCATGAGGTGTCCGTCACAGCGCGGCCCGGCGGACAGCAGCGCTTGGCCTAATGCATGGGCGCCGGTGCCGCAGTCGAGGACGATCAGCGTGCCGTCGTCGCCCCGCACCTCGACACACGACGTGTTGCCGCCGTGGCGCAGCGTCATTCGACCAGGCTTGGCCAAGGATCCGCGGGTACCCCAAAACCGGATGTCCATCCTTGTACCTCGCGCGCCTCAGGTGCCGTAGGGACGACGCCGGTCCCCGCTCTCCCTCAGCAACTCGTATTGCGTCCTATACCGCTGCGCTGCCGAGCAGAGTGATGAACTCGTGTCGCCTCATGGGCTCCCTCATCTCGAATGTCACACGGCTACCACATCGTCGTATGGAATGCCGAGTTGTGCATCACAGCAAATTTGGCGGCCAATGTCTCTGCGGGTCAAACCCTGACCTCCCGGCCGACGCTCGTATGTCTTACTTCCGCTAGGTGCGGACATGACGCCGCGTGGGCTCTGGGCACCATTGTGCCCAACGCACTAAATCGCTGCGCGATAGCCCGCTGCGCGGTCAGCCTGATCGCGAGAGCTGTCCCCAGGGGAGAGAAGGTCGATAGCGGCGGTGGCGCCCTGTCTTGAGGATCGAGGTGTCGTCAACCTCATCCTGGACAGGAGTTGTCTATGACCACCGATGTCATCACCCCGCTGCGTCAGCGCATGATCGAGGACATGACCGCGCGTCGGCTCGGTCCGCACTCGCAGAGGAGCCACATCTACAGCTGCAAGCGGTTCGCGGCGTTTCTCAAGCGCTGTCCTGACACGGCCACCCTTGAGGACATCCGCCGTTTCCAGCTGTACCTGGCCGAGACGGGGACGAGCATCTGCAATCGCAACCGCGTCATGACCGGATTGCGCTTCTTGTTCCGCGTGACGCTGCGACGGCTGGACCTTGCCGCCGAGATCTATCATCTGCGTGAACCTCAGAAGATTCCACAAGTGATCAGTCCGGACGAGGCACGCAGGCTGTTAGCCGTTGCCAGCAGCCTCAAGGCCCGCGTCATGCTCAGCTTGAGCTATGGCTGCGGGTTGCGCGCCGGTGAAGTGGTCCGGCTCAAGGTCAAGCACATCGACAACGCGCAGAAGATCATTCGGATCGAGCAGTCCAAGGGTCGCAAGGACCGCAACGTCATGCTCTCCCCTGAGACGCTCGACCTATTGCGACAATGGTGGAGGGAGCGCCCGTCGCGTGGAGATGCGGGAACGCCCCCGCAGGAACGTTGGCTTTTCCCGAGCAAGAAGTCCGGCCAAGGCGCCAGCAGGCCGATGACCACCCGTCAATTGAGCCGGCTGTTCCACGAGGCGGCTGACGCCGCCGGGATCAGGAAGAACGTCACGTTACACGCGCTGCGCCACAGCTTTGCGACCCACCTGCTGGAACGCGGCACCGATATCCGCGTCATCCAGGCGCTCTTGGGTCACGCCAAACTCGACGCCACGGCCCGCTACACCCGCGTCGCCACCGGCATGATCGCCGCGATCGAGAGCCCGCTCGACCTGCTGTCGCAGCCGCGCAAGAAGCCCAGGCCAAGCAGGAAAAGCCAGCCGCCGGCGTAACGGCCGGCGGCCGTGTCCCGTCCGGCGCTGGAGGTCGCGGATATCTTCCGCGACCACGGGGCGGCGTGGCGCAAAGCCAATGCCGGCCATGTGAGCCTCGGCCAACTCAAGGTCATGTCGGCCATCGAGCGCTGCCGCACCGCGGCGCTCGGCGGCCATGTGGCGCGCTGCGAGAAGTGCTCGCACACGGTCATCGCCTATAATTCCTGCCGTAACCGGCATTGCCCCAAGTGCCAGGGTGCCGCCGCCAAGGAATGGCTCGCCGAGCGCGAGGCCGAGCTGCTCCCTGTGCCCTACTTCCACGTGGTGTTCACGCTGCCGGGTCGGATCGCTGATATCGCCCATCAGAACAAGACCGTGATCTATAACCTGCTGTTCAAGGCGGCGGCCGAGGCCGCGCTGACGATCGCAGCCGATCCCCAGCATCTCGGCGCCCGCATCGGCATCACCGCCGTGCTTCATACCTGGGGCTCGGCGATGACGCACCATCCGCACCTGCACATGATCGTGCCGGGCGGCGGCATCTCGCTCGATGGATCACGATGGATCGCGTGCAAGCCGAACTTCTTCCTGCCGGTCCGCGTGCTCTCGCGCCTGTTCCGCCGGCTGTTCCTCGACATGCTCGTGACCGCGCACAAGGCTCTCGCCTTCTTCGGCGACCACGCCGCGCTCAGCGGCAAAAAGGCATTCGCCGCCTTTCTCGCGCCGCTTCGTAAGGTCGAGTGGGTAGTCTACGCCAAGGAGCCATTTGGCGGGCCGCAAGCCGTGCTCGCCTATCTGTCACGCTACACCCACCGCGTCGCCATCTCCAATCGACGGCTGATCTCAGTCGACGCGACCGGCGTCACCTTCAAATGGAACGATTACCGGATCGAAGGACCCGGTCGCTACAAGACCATGACGCTGCCGACGAACGAGTTCATTCGACGCTTCCTGATGCACGTGCTGCCCAAGGGCTTGCATCGCATCCGGCATTATGGGCTGTTCGCCAATGGCAGTCGCGTCGCAAATATCGCGCACACCCGCGCGTTGCTCGCCGTACCATCCACGCCACCAGAGACCGACGCATCCGATCAGCCACCCACGCTGGCAAAGCCATGTCCCTGCTGCGGCGGACGCATGATCATCATCGAGACCTTCGCGCGCGGCCACCAGCCAAAGCATCGCCCAACACAAGCCGCGACAGCAATCAGGATCGATACCTCATGATCCCATCCCTCATCGACGACCGGAGCGATGGCAGCCATGATCGCTGGCTCCGGGCCAGCAACGCCCGTGCTCGTCGCGGCGCGCCAATCTCGTCCGTACTCGCCGCACGATTGCCCCCGGGCAACAGGCGACCGCCCCGCGAACCACGACACCCACCCTCACCCATGCAGCCAAAAAGATCGCACGAGAGCTCAGCGGCGAAACTCCTCACCCCTGGGCGCGCGGCCAAATCCCCATAGCGCCCGCGGCACCCCCCTGCCACACTTCACGCGATTTCGTGCCTTGGCGCTTTTCGGTCGCCGGCCGTTGCAGCGCGTAGATAGTCCGGTCATGCCGGCGACCGAAAACCTGCACACCAGCGGCCATTGGAGCGCATGCTTTGCCAAACACTATCTGGCTTTTGCCAGGGGTGTGGCTACGTCG
>JBLMYH010000326.1:0-17129 GCA_050258175.1 Hyphomicrobiaceae bacterium | reverse complement strand
GCAAACCCGCGGTGCCGTTCGGCAGCCGTTATCGCATCGTCGACTTCGTACTGAGCAACCTGGTGAACTCCGACATTCGTTCCATCTACCTGCTGGTGCAGTACCGGCCCCAGTCGCTGATCGAACACATCCGCAAGGCATGGACGATACACGCCCTGTTCTCCGAACAGTTCGTGACCGTGGTGCCGCCGCCGCAAATGACCCAGGAGCATGGACTTTTCGGCGGTACGTCGGACGCGGTGTACCAGTGCCTCAACCTGATGAACATGCATCGCCCGGACATGGTGGTGGTGTTCGGCGCAGACCACATTTACCGCATGGACGTGCGGCAGATGGTGTATTTCCATTGCGAGAACGAGGCGGACGTCACCGTGGCCGCACTGCCGGTACCACTCGAGCAGGCGTCGAACTTCGGCATCATCGAGGCCGACAGCGCGGACAGAATCACCGGCTTTCAGGAAAAGCCGAAGCACGCCAAGCCGATGCGGAGCGATCCCCAGCAGGCGTACGCCTCCATGGGCAATTACCTGTTCAGCGCCGACCTGCTGAGGACGGCGCTGGAAGAAGCGCACCAGCGCGGCGAGACGGACTTCGGCCATGAGGTGCTGCCGCATCTGGCTGGCACGCACCGGGTGTTTGCCTACGACTTCTCCACCAACGTGGTACCCGGCGCCAAGGCCTATGAGGAACAAGGCTATTGGCGCGACGTGGGAACGCTGGATGCCTATTTCGATGCGCATCACGACGTACTCGGAATGGAACCGCGCTTCGACGCGTTCAATACGCAATGGCCGATTTTCTCCAGCAACTACCAGGGGCCGACCGCACGGGTGATCGACGGCGAACTCGACAATGTGCTGATGGGAGCGGCGACCATCGTCAACGGCGCGAAGATCCGCGACTCGATCCTGCGGCGCGAGGTCGTGGTCGAACCGGGGGCGCTCATCGAGGACTGCGTGATCATGGACTATGTGCGAATCGGCGCGGGCGCCCGCCTGCGCCGGGCGATTATCGACCGCCACAACGTCGTTGCAGCCGGTGCGCAGGTCGGCTACGACCCTGAGCGCGACCGGGAAGCCGGTTATCACATCACCGAGGGCGGGCTAGTCGTGGCGCCGCTTGGCGATGTCCGCTATTTCGCGCGCGAACAGTACCGTTCCGGAAACGGCTACTCCGATTAAGCGCACAACAAGGTTTGATTGTTCACTTCAGGCACGCAGAAAACGGAACGGTTCAGTTGGCAATTCGGCTACAGGGCCCACCCCGCCAGCACGAGTGACCCGCGCACCGCCGCCGCCACGGCCAGCGCAACGCCGATGGAGAGCATGACCGAATAGAGCGCATCGCGGCGGCCCAGCAGCTTCAGCATCATGGCGAAGGTGGAGACGCAGGGCACGTAGAAGGTCAGGAACACCAGGAAGGTGGCAATCTGCGTGGGGTCGAGCACGCTGGCCAGTTCCTGCGTGCCGAGCGCCTGGAACACCATGAGCAGCGACAGTTCCTTGCGCAGCACGCCGAACAGGATCGGTACCCCCAGCGCCACCGGCAGCCCGAGCCACCACACCGTCACCGGCGTGAGCGCGAGATTGATCCAGGCATCGGCGCCGTAATGGCTCAGCAGCGCCAGCACCACGCTGCCCGCCACCAGGAGCGGCAGCACGATGGTGACGATGTCGCGGCTGCGCTCCCAGGTATTCGCCAGCAAGGCACGCAAGCTCGGCACGGCGTAGGCCGGGATCTCCTGGATCATGCCCGGCGTGGTCTCCGGATAGCGACGCTTGAGCAGTTTGCCGACCAGGCTGACGACAATGGGGGCGAGCAGAAACAGCCCGAACACGCCGAAGCCGCCGAGGTACTTGCCTCCCACCGCCAGGATGATGGCCGAGCGCGCCGAACAGGGCAGGAAGGTGATCAGGAGCGAGGCCACGGTGCGGTCGCGGCCGTGGGTGACGGCAGCGGTGGCGGCCAGCGCCGGCACGTTGCAGCCCAGCCCCATCAGGAAGGGCAGGGCAACGCCGCCGTGCAGCCCCAGCCGATGGAAACCGCGATCGACCACGAAGGCCACGCGGTGCATGATCCCGGACTCTTCCAGCCACACCAGCAGCAGGACCAGCGGGATCATGTAGGGGATGACGATGCCCGCGAGGCCGATGAAGCCGTCCAGCACGGCACGCGCCACAACCCCCGCGAGGTCGGCCGGCTGCCAGGGTTCGACCCACGCGATCAGGCGCGCGACGGTGAGTCCGTCGAGCACCGCACTTACCTTGAACACGAACAGCAGCACCAGGGCAAAGATCGCCAGCGTGCCGGCGAAGCCCCAGCGCGGATGCAGGAACAGGTCATCCGCCCACAGCTGCCAGCGCGGCGGCGCACCTTCCTGGCCGGGGCGGCTCACCGCCTCGACCAGCAGCGCGGCACGGTGATGGCGATCGGCATGGATCTCCTCCGCCAGCCGCCGCGGCAAGGCCGCGTCGGCGATGGCACGCGCGGCGAGCAGGGCGGCGTACTGGGCGGGGAAATGCGCCTGCAGTTCCTGTGCGAAGTAGCCGTCGCTCTCCGCCAGTTGCAGCGTCAGCAAAGCTTCGGGCACCGCGAACGCCGCCGCTACCTCGGGCTGGCGCGCGATGTCGGCGATGGCGCGCAATTGCGCTTCGATGTGCGCGCTGTGGGGCGGCGGCGCCGGATGCGGCTGCAAGAACCTTGCCTCGCGCGCGACGTGCACCACGGTGGTGTACAGATCGGCCAGCCCGATGCCCATGTGCGCCACGGTCGGCACCACCGGTGCGCCCAGTTGGGCCGACAGGGCGCGCACGTTGATGAAGCGCCGCTTGGCACGCGCCTCGTCCATGCGGTTGAGTGCAAACACCATCGGCCGGCCCAGTTGCATCAGTTCCAGCGCGAGTTCGAGGTCGCGCTCCAGCGCGGTGGCGTCCATCACCATCAGCAGCACGTCCGGGGCGGCAAACGCGCTGCCTGGCTGATGCGCCTCGTGCCGCGCGATGGCCGGCCAGCGGTCGCCCCACAGCAGATACTTAAGGGTCACGCAGGCGTCGGCGTCCAGTTGGTGCAGGCCGTCGACGGCGGGCAGGGCGACCAGGGAAATCTGGTCGATCCCGACCTCGACCAGGCACTCCTCGTAGGCCGGTCCGATGCCGGCCAGGCGCTCGTGGCGGGTGGCCGTGGCGGCGGCCGCGCGGAAGATGCTGTGCTTGCCGCTGCCGGTGCGGCCGACGATCGCCACCCGCGGACGCCGGGCGCCACGCAAACCTGGGCCATGGAGGGGAAAGGTCTGCGCGGGCGAGGTCATGGTCGGGCGAGGTCACACATGAGAATGTTTCTCATGTGTATTGCTTTCTGCGGCGGCTGTCAATCCTTGCCGCGAACAGAGGGGGCTGCAATGCCCCATGGCAGCCGCAGGATCAGGGCGCGGCGATCCAATCAGTCGCTTCGCCGATTGCGTTGTTGGCAAACACCCTTACCGGACATGGCATGGCAAACCCGAAGAGACGCGTCGCGCCGGCGATCCAGTCCAGATCCGTGACGACGGCGATCTTCTCCCATGCCTTCAGATGGGAGACGCCCAATTTCAGGTCGTCCCACATTGCGCCGGCGGTAAATCCCGTGAATGCAGGCCCCAGCTGGTAGAGCAGGCGAAGCCTTGCATGTTCCGCCAGCGCGGCCTCGATCGCCGGGACGAGAACGGTTTCATAGTCGCTGGCAGTCACCTGGCCGGAGGCGGTAAAGCCAACGACGTGTTCGGGAAGATTGGGGATGGGTTCGATCATGGTGACGTGTCCTCTTGTCTTGATGGCGTTCCTCCGTTGCGCGCGATGGCCGCGCGACGTCCTGCTTCAGGCCGGCTGATGTGCCGGAACGACATCCGCGGCGAGCAGCTTGTCGACGGCCATGCCATATTTCCGTGCACCTGACTTTCGTTGAAGCACGCCATGGCTGCCGACATGATAGAAACGGCAGCAATAACACTGAGTAATGCGTTGATTCATCTCGCTATTGCGCCGGAGGGTCTGTCATGAACCAAGCAGCCCTGGCAAATCCATCGGCCTGAAAGCTGGCGTCAGCTTAGGACAGAAAGTCCGGGTTCGATATACGACGTTCCCTGTAGTTCGGCGAGGCATCCGACGGCGCCCGCCTTGGCGGGAAAACGACCGGCGACTTTGGTCTACATTGCTCAATATGCGGGTCGAATTGGCATTGCCAGGCGTAGCTTGAGGTTTGGCCAGGAAAGGAAAATCCATGACAGAAAAATGCGCGCATATCAGCGCCATCACGACCGTCCAACACGAGAAACGCCATGTCTGCGAGGAGTGCATCAAGACCGGTGACAGCTGGGTCCATCTGCGGACGTGCCAGACCTGCGGGGCGACGCTGTGCTGCGACAATTCGCCCAACCGCCATGCCACCCGCCACGCGCAATTGAGCGGCCATCCCGTGATCGCCTCGGCCGAGCCCGGAGAGCATTGGCTGTACTGTTATCCGGACGACATCTTCGCGCAGTACTGAGGTCGGGTCATCCCATGTCGGCCGAGACGGACGACCGCGTCACCGAGATCCCCGCGCCCGCGGCAGCGACCCGGCGCCTGTCGCGTCCCGTGGACGACGTCGCGGATCATGTGCTCGGACCCCGCAACGCGCCGATCACCCTGGTCGAATACGGCAGCTACGCGTGCCCGCATTGCCGCGCGGCCAACGCGCGCATCACCGAAGTCCGCAATCAGCTGGGCGACCGTCTGCGCTACGTGTTCCGGCACCGGCCCCTGATCGGCAGCGCCATTGCGCGGCCCGCGGCCGAACTGGCGGAATCGGCTGCGAATCACGAGCAATTCTGGGATGTGCACGTCACGCTGATGACGCGCTCGCAAACGCTGACCGAGGAGGACTTGCGCGCCGTCGCCGACACGCTGGGCTTGACGCGACTGGATGCCGAAACGGCGCAGGCGGTTGCGGCACGGGCACGGCGCCGGGTCGATCTCGACATCGAAAGTGCATTGGCCAGCGGCGTGCGATTCACCCCGACCTTTTTCATCAATGGGCGGCGCTACGATGGTCCCTGGGACGAGAGCTCCTTCACCGATGCGATGCTCGGTTCGCTCGGACATCGGGTGCACGCCGCGGCCTTGAGCTTCGCGAGTTGGGCGCCCTCGGCGGGTGTGCTGCTGTTGCTCGCCGCGATCCTGGCCGTGGCGTTCACCAATTCCGGTCTGGCCGCCGAATTCGCGGCCTTCTGGCAAACCGATTTCGGGTTCGCGTTCGGCGCGACCGGGTTCCGGATGTCCTTGCTGCACTGGGTCAACGATGCCTTCCTGACCGTCTTCTTTCTCGTCGTGGGCCTCGAGATCAAACGCGAGTTCACGGTCGGCCACCTTGCCAGCCGCCGATCGGCTGCGCTGCCGATCGCCGCCGCCGTTGGCGGCATGGCGGTGCCGGCCTGCCTGTATCTGGCCCTCATTCCACAGGGGGCATGGTCGACCGGGTGGGGTGTGCCGATGGCGACCGATACCGCCTTTGCGGTAGCCCTCATCGCGATGATGGGCGCGCGGGTGCCGGTCGAGTTGCGCATCTTTCTGACCGCAGCTGCCATCGTCGACGATATCGGGGCCATCATCGTGGTGGCGATCTTCTATTCAGGCGCCTTGCATCTCGGTTATCTCGCCGCGGCCGCGGCGATCACCGCGGTGCTGGCGCTGCTGAACCGCTCCGGGATTTATCGTGTGGCCCCCTACGTCCTGGCGGGGGTCGCGCTGTGGGCCTGCGTTCAGGCCGGCGGCCTGCACGCCACCCTGGCTGGCGTCATCCTGGCTGCGTTCATCCCGACACGTCCGCCACCGGATTTCACAACCCTCGCGCTGCAGGCCGAAACCATCCTGATGACCGAAGCGCAGCATGGCGGCGAGCAGTTCCGCCGCGGACCCTCCGCCCCGGCGCTGGAAGCGCTCGACGCCATCCACGATCGTCTGGAATCCCCGGCAGACCGCATGCTGCGCAACGTCGCCCCGCGCTCCAGCTATCTGGTGCTGCCGGTGTTCGCTCTGGCGAATGCCGGGGTCGCCGTCGACACGGATGTGTTCAGCCAGCACGGCATGCTCGTGCTGGCGATCGTGGCCGGCCTGGCCGTCGGCAAGCCCCTGGGGTTCGTGCTGGCCTCTGCACTGGCCGTGCGCCTGGGTCTCGCACACAAGCCCGATGCCTATACATGGCGACAACTTGCCGGTGCCGGTGCGCTGGCCGGCATCGGCTTCACCATGTCGCTTTTCATCGCCGGGCAGGCATTCCCGGTCGCCGGCGAGTTCGCCGTCGCCAAGATCGCCGTATTCGCCGCGTCGGTACTGTCGTCGGTGATCGGGGTCGGGGTGCTCTGGCGTGCCGCGGCCCCCTAGGCGCCGCTAGCGGGAAAGCGTTGCGCTCGCCGCCGCAACCGCTTGGCTGGCGGCTTCCTCAATATAGCGGTGAACCTGTTGTACGGCGCCCGCGCCTTCTCCCACCGCGGAGGCCACGCGTTTCATCGATCCGAGGCGGACGTCGCCAACGGCGAATATCCCCGGAACACTCGTCTCGAAGCTCATCGGTGCGCGGGCAAGCGGCCAGGTGTCGCGATCGATGTCGTGACCGGTGGGGATGAATCCCTTACTGTCCCGCTGGATGGCGCCGGCCAGCCAATCCGTGTGCGGCAGGGCACCAATCAGAACGAACAGCAACCGTGCCGGGATGGTGTCGACGGCATTGCTCGCACTGTCCCGGATCGACAGACGCTCCATCAGTTCGCCCCCCTCGGCGCCGACCACCTCGGAGCCGAGCCTGACGTCAATGTTGGGCGCGCTGCGGATCTGCTGTACCAGGTAATCCGACATGCCTTTCGCGAGCGAGCTCGCCCGCACCACCAGGGTCACGCGGCGCGCGAAGGCGGCAAGGTGGACCGCCGCCTGGCCCGCCGAGTTGCCGCCGCCGGTGACCGCCACATCGAGGCCGGACACCAGCCGCGACTCGCCGAACGTCGTGTAGAACACGCTCCTGCCATCGAAACGGCTGATCTGCGGCTCCTCCAGGCGCCGGTATTTCGCGCCGGTGGCGATGATCACCGTGGTTGCCGTGATCTCGCGTCCATCCGACAGGAGCAGGGCCTTGGTCGCCCCATTGGTCCGGAGCCCTGCCGCTTCCCGCGCGAAGACGAACTTAGCGCCGAACAGCCATGCCTGCTGGTAGGCCCGCTGGGTGAGCTCCGCGCCGCTGATTCCGCGCGGAAAGCCGAGGTAATTCCTGATCAGGGAACTTGCGCCGGCCTGCCCACCGATCACGTGGCGTTCGACGACCAGGGTACGCAGCCCCTCCGACCCCGCGTAGACCGCTGACGTAAGGCCGGCGGGGCCGCCACCGACCACCGCCAGGTCACAGGACAGTTCGTCCGGGCTCTCGCCGAGGGCATCCATGATCTCGGCGTCGGTCGGGTCGGCGAGCACCGATCCGTCGAGCAGGAAAAGGGACGGAAATGCCGTGGGCTCGATGCCACGCTCCTCGGCAAGGCGGATGGCCATCGGCGATGCGGTCGGGTGAAAGCCGTAGGGAATCCCGTTGCGGTTCAGCAGTTCGCGAATCTCGTTCGACCGCGCCGCAAACTCATCCCCCACAATGTGGATCAGTTCCATCGCCGGCCGGTGGACCCGCGTCCATTCCGCCAGGAACTCGCTCACCAGCGGATACAGATGCACCTCGGCGGGTGCCCAGGGCTTATACAGGTAATTGTCGAGCTGGCCCAGCGCGCAGGCCTGCAGGATGGTGGGGGAGGCCGCATGGTCACCCCAGTCGACGAGCAGTGCGCGCTTCGCCATAGGCTCGATGGTGTGGACCCGGCCCAGGAATTCGTTGCCGGTCATCTCCGGCATCCACTGGTCGGCTATGACCAGTGCGATGTCCTCGTCGTCCGCCTTGATCTTGCTGACGGCATCGAGGGCGGTCGCTGCCGACAGCTGCGGCACGACGCGGTAATCCCCGCCGAAGCGCCGGGTAAGGGCATCGAGCATCGCAGCGAGCGCAGTCGGCTCGTCATCGACCACCATGATCACAGGTCTCTCTGCCATACGAACTCCTACTCTGCGTGGCGCGCCTGGGAATGCAGCCCCTCCAGCCCACAACTGGTCGCCCGTTCCGGGTTCGGTAATTGGGGAGGTGAAAACGCGATCGCTCGAAATCTAAACGTAGCAAAACGCGGCTGGGCATCAAGACGAGTCCCGGCGGACGAATCTGCGCGGACGGCGTGGGTTCTCCACGGCAACGCGAGAAAGCCGCCCAGGAAAAGTACCGCTGCGTCGTCGTGGTGCGCGCTGCGAGCGAAAGAGCCGATGACCGGAATCCAGCTCAGGGCCGGGAAAACAGGGGGTCGTCAATTGTGCGAAGTTCAGAATTGAACTCAAGTGGGGATCAGATATCGACCCGGAGCGGACCGGCACGGCTAACCATCCAGACGTCCGTTCAGCAGCCGCCGCAAACCCGATTACTCAGACCAGATGAAGCTTTGCCGCGCGAACCTGTTTGTCAGCATACATTCGCTTGTCGGCCCGACTGATCAAGGCCTCAGGGCTGTCACCATCCTCGGGGAATATGGCTATTCCGCTGCTGCTTCGGACGTGGATCAGTTGGCCTTCGAACGTAAATCCAGCGGACAGCTTCTGCTGAATTTTCAGCTGAACGGCTTCCAGCGCTTCGTGGTTTTCCACACCTTCAATCAGAACAATAAACTCGTCGCCGCTCATTCTGGCCACCGTGTCGTCAGCGCGAACCGCAGCGCGCAGGCGCTCGGCCACAAACTTGAGCAACTGATCGCCAGCTTCATGGCCGTAGCTGTCGTTTACCTGCTTGAAATCGTCAAGGTCGAGGAACATGACGGCCAAGTGTCTTCCCTGGCGCCTCATCCTGGCCAGCAATTGCTCCATCCGGTCCGTTAGCAGCATGCGGTTGGGAAGCCCCGTGAGGGCATCATGATTGGCGAGCTGCCACAGATGCTTTTGATTCTCGAGCTGCAGAAGCCTCCTCTGTTGATGCGCTCGCAAATACGCCACGAGCATCAGCGAAGATGACAGCGTCAAAACGGCTATCAGGGCCAGCAAACCAAGGCTCAAATCGGACCAGCCCACCTGACGCTCCACCAACAGGGCAAAGGGTTGCCCCATCGTCGCCAGCGGTCTCTTGTAAGAAAATGCTGGAAAAAGGCGGGTCTCAATAGGGCTTCGCGCTTTTCCCGATAAGGCCAGCAATTGCCCCCTGGGATCGTCCGGCCTGAAATCCTTGTGGTAAACGAGTACCGTTCCCCCATCGAAAACCGGCAGCCTGATGGGCTTGGCCAGCTTGGCGGCGTCAATCACCATGTCCACCACCAATTGATCCTGGGTGGTGAGCGCCAGGGGTGAGTCAGCGCGTCGGAACTCCTGGGGGATGGGGCAAAAAACGACATACGCCAGATTCCCCTCCACCAGCCTGAACGGGTGGCTGGCAACAGGGACACGACGCTGGAGCGATTCGGTCATGGCCTGCCGCAGGAACGGTACGCTTTCCACATCCAAGCCAAGGACATCCTCGGAGCTTGACGGCATCGGTTCCATGAAAACGATCGGATAGTAGAAGGGCTTCTCTTTCAGTGCCTGCCAGCTCCGATCGGAATCATAGGAGAACGATTTGACGGCGAAATTGGGAATGCCGTAACGCCTCTTGCGGGCAACAAAGTCCACAAGCTGGCTTTTTGCCACCTTCTGCACGATTTCAAGGCCGAAAATCTGCGGGTTGCTTTCAATAACCTGCCGTACATAGCGCGCAGCCTTGGCCGGGGCTGTCCGGCCAACGGCGGCAAACAAGGCCGAGAACCCCTTCAAAATGGTTTCGCTGCTGACCATTTCCTTGTCGAGGTGATCCGAATAGGCATCCCCGTATTGCCTCAGCTCGGTTTCGACATTGCGAACATCCAGCACAACCACAGTCGCCGCCACCCCAATGCAAAAAGACAGCCAGAGTGCAAGGCTGGTGACATAGGTCCAGATGGAAAGCGGTCTAATCTCAGGCATCGCGCGTTGCATGAACCCGTCCAAATGTGTGAGTGGCCTGAGCTTATTGAAGATGGGGGTACGGTCAGCGAATCCCGGCTTTCCTAACGCGTCCGAGCCGCTTGAAGTTCTAGTTTTTTTGAAACTTTAACCGAGAATGCGGCTTGACATAACCTTGGGCCCAGTAGGGCAGTGGGAGTCTCGATTTGATCGATGGGACGCTGCCCTAGTGGACACCGATAACCGATTTGCCGACTGGCCGGATGGCGGCGACCTGCGTAGTGGCAACGGACCAAGCCCCGAAGCACGCGACGCCGCGACGCCAGCGCATGACCCTGGCATCACGACTGAATGGCGAATGTGTCTGTTTAGGTGAGCCGCCGGACATCCACATAGGACACGCTGACCGATTGGTTCTGGCCGGATGCAAATATCCAGGCATTCCGCCGAAGCCGTCCTCTCATGAACGCTCCGGTTTGCTGCGGCCGGCCGCTTCAACCCTCGTCGTATCCTTCATCCGAGGGGTTGTCGACCAGATGGAATGGATGATCGATCGGCATATCCATGAATTCCCGCCGGGTGGCCTCGGTCTCGAAATAGATCGTGACATTGCCATCGACCAGATAAGGATGCCCGGAGAGATCGTCGATCTCCCGTCCTGTCACGGGATCGGTGCTGATGAGGATTTGCGCCGGTTCGTGCAGGCGTCCGCTTTGGGTCTGGTCGCGTTGCAGGGGATCGGTGGCGATATAGTTGGCGACATTGAAATTGCGGACGCTGAAACCTTGATTTGCGATGTTCATGACTAACTCCTTGGGGGGCGAATCGGTTGGCTCCGGCCGACTGGCCGAGCCCGGCAGCGATGAACTCACGCTGTCACCTATTCATAGATCATGACGATCAGGAAACAATGAAACAGCGAGCTCAGTCAGCCTTCTGCTAAATGGCATGGTCACTGCTTATTCAATGCGTGTAAGCGTCGGACTTGTATATATGGACTTATGCGCCATTCTAGGATCTGCAAGACATGACTGGAGGAAATGATGGGAGCGATCGCACGCAGCCTTCTAGCATCTCTACTGTTCCTACTTTTCATGCTTGGCTGGCTTGGTGACAGCCTGCTGAGCGCGCTAATAGGAAGACCTAAGCTCTCCTTCCAGGAGGTATACAGGTCATGGAGACAGTACCTCTTGCACCAGTGACTATGCGCGAAAGGAAACGTGACCCCGCCAGGTTGAACCGGAGGATGGGACCAGGGTGGTCATCATGATCCGGTGCCGCCCCGGGACTGGGGCAAGGCACGCAGGAAGTAGGGTGCTCCCCGCCTGCACAGCAGCGTTCCAGGTCGGCTCCTCATGCGCCCGCTCCGTCACGTCGCGGCCTCGCGGGCCGGGGCTTTCTATGGGGCCGGTTTCGGAGTGAGGCCTGTGCGGAAGCGTGCCGCCAGCGCCGCGGCCGCTCCACCGCAGGCCTGGTCGATGCGCGCGCGTTCCTCCGGCGAATCGTGCGCCGCCTGTCCGGCCTGGCGCTCCGCCTTGAAGACGCCAATAAACGCGTCAAGGTTGCTGTGCAAAGCCGCGCTCACCCTGGCCTTCACCTCTGCCACGCTCTCGCCGTCGAACCCCGCCCTGGTCCCGGCGACGGCCGCCGCCTCGAGCCGAGGGCTCAACTCGGGCAGGATCGCTTTGTCGATGGCCCAGTGCCCGCGCTCGTGGGCCAGCACCTCGCGCTCCAGACAGCTGCCGTGCGTGAGTTCCCGCGCGATGGTTATCACCGGCGTGAACACCGCGGAAACATTCAACGCGCTGAGGCAGGCGTGGAAAGAATTGTCCAGGCGTTTGACGAAACGCAGTCGATAGGCCGCGCTGAATGCAAGGTATGGCCGGTAATCGCCCAAAACCAGAAAGCCTGATCCCAGGTCGGCGGCGCCATCTCCGTATTCATGCTGGCTTTCGCGGACCCTCGCGGTCAGGCTGAGGCTGCTCGCGGGATTGGCGAAGACCGGGTCAGCAAACACGATGTTCGTCTTGACGTTCACCGCGAGACAATCCTGCCAATCGAAAGGGTCGGCGCGGTCTGGCGCCGCAATAAACGCCGCCGGCTCTTCGAGAGTCGACGCCGAGGTTTCGCTTATCGCGGAGCCAACCTCCCCGTAATCCCCGGAGACCGAGAGGGAAGGCGCTTGCGCCCGGGCTGCCACCGGCCCGAGGGCAAGCAGCAGCGCCACCAAGCCCGTCCTCAAGCGCGGCGCTCGCCTGTGAAGCACGCTGTCCGGGAAACCGGAGCTCAAACGCCCCCATGCTCCCGGCCCGCTCCGGACATCGCACCCTTCGCCAGCGTCTGGTTCTGCAGACATCATCTTCGCCCGTACTCGGTTGGCAAAGCAGCCGATCAACTCGTGCGTTTCATTATAGGTAGCGCGGTCGCGGGAGCGCGACGGGGTCGGAGCGGGTCGGGGACCTGCCATGGATGCCCGCGTGTGCTGGGCTGGAACCGCGTCTCTTTGAGAGGCGGGGTTGCCTCGACATGCGCGTCCTGATGGATTTTTGGGCGCTGTTTCGCCCATTCGGCGCCTTCTCGGGTAAAGTTTATGAACTTGCCTCCGGCGCGCTGTCCAATCAGCACCCCAGAGGCCACGCACGCGGGCGGCGAACCGTTCTCCGCAGACCGCGGTGTTGCTTATTCAGCGTCTTGACGGACCTCATGGTTGCCCCCTCAACTCGACCAGTGATGCAAATGCCAGGTTTCTCCAAGCGGCTTCGTTGGGTGTTGCTCGGTTCCGCGGCGCTGACCGCCTGTGCTTCGGTCGGACCTGACTTCAAGCCCCCCGCCGCACCCTCAGTGGCCCGCTACACCAGGGCAGATCTTCCTGCCAACACTGCGGCAGGTGGGGCGAGCGGATCGCAACACTTCGTGGCCGTGCAGGCCGTGGTGCCCGACTGGTGGACGACGTTCGGTTCCGCCAAACTCGACAATCTGGTGACGGTGGCGCTGCGCAACAGCCCCACCTTGGCCGCCGCCGAGGCTACGCTGCGCCAGGCCCAGCAAACCTACGAAGCCCAGGCCGGCTCGACCCTGTATCCCACCGTCAACGCCAAGCTGGGCGCCAGCCGCAACCAGATCAATTCCGCCAACTTCGGTCAGCGCAATAACGTTCAGACCCTCTACAACCTGTACAACGCGGGCGTCGCCGTCAGCTACAACCTCGACCTGTTCGGCGGCAACCGGCGCGCGCTCGAAGCGCTTGCCGCTCAGGCCGACTATCAGCGCTTCCAGCTCTCCGCTGCGCGCCTGGCGCTGGCGGGAAACGTCGTGACCACGGCATTCGGCCAGGCCCAGCTGGGCGAGCAAATCACGGCCACCGAAGCCATCCTGAAGGCCCAGCGGATCCAGGTGGATATCGCGCGCAAGCGCCTCGAACTCGGCGCTGCAGCCGGGTCGGATGTGCTGGCGCTGCAGACCCAAGCGGAGCAGACCCGGGCCAGCTTGCCGCCGCTCCGCAACAAGCTGGAACAAGCCGACCATTTGTTGGCTGTGCTCATCGGCAAGGCGCCGGGCGAAGCGGAGATACCACGCTTCGCCCTGGCCGATTTCACCCTGCCTGCCCGGTTGCCCCTGGTCGTGCCGTCGGAACTGGTGCGCCAGCGGCCCGACATCCAGGCGTCGACCGCCCTGCTGCACGCCGCCACTGCGCAGTATGGCGTAGCTGTTTCCGAGCTCTATCCGAAGATCAACCTCAGCGCCAGCCTGGGCACGCAGGCACTGACCACCGGCCAGCTGTTCGGCGCCGGATCGATGATCTGGAATCTGGCCGGGCAACTCGCCCAACCGCTGTTCAACGCAGGCCTGAAAGCGGGGGCGAACGCCGCCGAAGCCAGCCTGCAGGCGGCCGGTGCCAACTATCAGCAAACCGTGCTGCAGGCGCTGCGCGGCGTGGCTGACGCGCTACGGCAGCTGAACAACGATGCCGAGGCCCTAAACGCCCAGGCGGCCGCCGACGCTTCCGCGCAAGGGTCGCTCGCCCTGGTGCAGCAGCAATACCAGCTGGGCGCGGCGAGCTACGTACGACTGCTCATCGCCCAGCAACAGGAGCAGCAAACGCGCATCGCCCTGATCGCGGTGCAGGCTGCCCGCCTGGCGGACACCGCTGCCCTGTACCTTGCCATGGGCGGCGGCGTGCTCGAAACGCCAGACGCGCCGGCGGCGACATTGCCGTCGCGCTCCGCTGTCCTCCCACCCGAGCGACTCACGAATCGAGCTAGAGGGACAACCCAAGAGGGGGGTAATCAATGACCAGGGGCAACATTAAACGCATGATCATCATGCTCGTCGTCGCCTTCGTGATCGTGGGCGGCGTCGTTGCGTTTCAGGGATTCAAGAACAAGATGATCGCCAAATCGATCCAGGCCCAGGCCAATCCGCCGCAAACCGTGTCGACCACGGTCGCGCAGGAGAGCACGTGGCAACCGACCGTCCAGGCGTTGGGCAGTCTCAGCGCCAGCGAGCAGGCCTCCCTGAGCGCCGAAGTCAGCGGGCTGGTCACAGCCATTCATTTCGACTCTGGCCAGAAGGTTCGCGCCGGCCAGCCGCTGGTTGAACTCAATCCCGCGCCGCTGAGGGCGCAGTTGGCCCAGATAGAATCCCAGGCGAGACTGGCCGAACTCAACCTCGCCCGCGACCAGGCCCAGCTCAAGGTGCAGGCCATCAGCCAGGCCGCCGTGGATACCGACGCCGCGACGCTGAAGAGCGCGCTCGCGCAGGTGCAGGCGCAGAAGGCGCTGATTGCGCAAAAAACCATCGCGGCGCCGTTTTCCGGCCAGCTCGGGATCCGCCAGGTGAACCTGGGCCAGTACCTGGCGCCAGGCGCGAGCGTGGTGACCCTGCAGCAACTCGACCCCATGGAAGTCGACTTCACGGTACCGCAAAACCAGATCAACCTGATCCACGTGGGGATGAAGGCTGAGGTCGATACCAGCGCCGTCCCGGGCAAGACCTTCAGTGCGGCGGTGACGGCCATCGAACCGCAATTGGACCCCGGCACCCGCAACCTCACGGTTCGCGCGCGCGTGCCCAACCCCGACGGCGCGTTGCTGCCCGGGGTGTTCGCGACCGTGCGCATTACCGAAGGCCAACCGCGACAGTACGTCACCCTGCCCAACGCTGCCGTCGCCTATAACCCCTACGGCGCGACCGTGTTCATCGTCAAGAGCGCGGGCAAGGGCGCGGACGGCAAGCCGCGGCTGGTGGCCGAGCAACGCTTCATCACCACCGGTCTCACGCGCGGCGATCAGGTCGCCATACTGAAGGGGGTGAAGCCGGGCGAGACGGTGGTCACGGCGGGCCAGCTCAAGCTGCACAACGGCTCGCCGATTCTGGTGAACAACAGCGTAGAGCCGGCCAACGCGCCCAATCCGCAAATACCCAACCCCTGAACGCGCGAGCCGGCCGTGGACAAGAAATTCACCGATCTTTTCATCAAGCGCCCGGTGCTGGCGAGCGTGGTCAGCCTGGTGATCCTGGTGCTGGGCCTGCGCTCGATCGGGCTGCTGCCGGTGCTGCAATACCCCTTCACCCAGAATGCGGTGGTCACGGTCACCACGGCGTACCCGGGTGCGGATGCCAACCTGGTCGCCAGTTTCATCACCACGCCGCTGGAAAATGCCATCGCCCAGGCCAACGGCATCGATTTCATGACCTCGTCCAGCGTGCAAGGGGTCAGCACGATCACCGTCAACCTGCGCCTGAACTACGACCCCGACAAGGCGCTGACCGAAATCAACACCAAGGTCAACACGGTGCTCAACCAGCTGCCGCCGCAATCGCAAAAGCCGGTGCTGTCAGTGTCCATCGGCCAGACCATCGACGCGATGTACATTGGCTTCTACAGCGACGTCCTCGCGCCGAACCAGATCACCGACTACATCATCCGCTCGGTACAGCCGCGGCTGCAGGCGGTGGAAGGGGTTCAGACGGCGGAGGTTCTGGGCGCCAAGAACTTCGCCTTGCGAGCGTGGCTCGACCCGAAAGAACTTGCCGCCCACGGCCTGACGGCAGCGGATGTCTATGCCGCATTGGCAAGCAACAACTTCCTGGCCTCCACCGGTAACGCCAAAGGCCAGATGGTGCAGATCAATCTGTCGGCCACGACCGATCTGAAGTCACTCGACGGCTTCAAGAACATGGTCGTGAAATCGTCGAGGGGCCAGGTTGTAAGGCTGCAGGACGTGGCCACCGTTTCGCTGGGTGCTGAGGATTACGACACGGCAGTCGCCTTTGACGGCAAGTCATCGGTATTTATCGGCATTCAGGTGGCACCCGGCGCCAATCTGCTCGACGTGATGGCGCGTGTGCGCAAGGTGTTCCCGGAAATCCAGGCACAGCTGCCATCCGGGTTGAAGGGCAACATCGTTTACGACTCGACCAAGTTCGTCACCTCGTCAATCGACGAGGTCGTCAAGACCCTGGTGAAGGCCGTGCTCATCGTCACCGCGGTGGTCTTCATTTTCCTCGGTTCGTTGCGCTCGGTGATCATTCCCCTGGTGGCTATCCCGCTGTCCATCGTCGGCACGTTCACGATCATGCTGGCGCTCGGTTACTCGATCAACCTGCTCACGCTCCTGGCCATCGTGCTGGCCATCGGTCTGGTGGTCGACGACGCCATCATCGTGGTGGAAAACGTCAGCCGCCACCTCGAGGGGGGCATGGCGCGGCGCGATGCCGCAGTGCGCGCCGCACGCGAACTGGCCAACCCCATCATCGCGATGACCATCGTGCTGGTGGCGGTGTACGTCCCCATCGGCTTCATGGGCGGCCTGACCGGCGCATTGTTCACCGAGTTCGCCTTCACGCTGGTGGGTACGGTATTCATCTCGGCCATCGTAGCCCTGACGCTGTCACCCATGATGTGCTCGCGTCTGCTGCGAGCGCCCGACACCCGCAGCCATAGCTGGCAGGACCGTCTGGTCCTGTTCCTCGACCGCAGCTTCGATCGTCTGCACCGCCGGTACGAGCGCACCTTGCACAACTCACTCGAACACCTGCCGGTCACGGCGGTCATGTCGGTCATCATTCTCGGCTCTATTTATT
>JBLMYH010000325.1:0-5801 GCA_050258175.1 Hyphomicrobiaceae bacterium | reverse complement strand
CACCGGACGCGTCGACCACATGGGTTATGCGGGAGGTCTCAGTCTGGCCGCCGCTCTGATACACGAAAGTCCCAGTGTAGGAGAGATGCTGCGCCGCGCCCACCATGCGCGCCAACCAGTCGATCGGTTCTGCGCCTTGCTCAGCATAGGCCGGCGCGATCGTGCTGCCGGCCGCGGCCAGCAGCACCAGCAACCATCTCATCGTGCATTACCCTGGCGCGTATCGGCTACGATGCGAACATAAGGAGCGACCCCCTGAATGTTGCTGACCGGCGAATACCACTGGTGGGCGAAGAGATAGGGATTGACCTGGGACGCCTGGGCGAGATCACCGTCGTTGCTGATAACCGGTTTTGAAGTCACCGGCTGGACCGGGGCCTGGCGCTGAACCAACGCTACATTGATCACCGGGGAAGTATTGAGGGTCTGGGCCACCCACGCCACCGCACCGATACCCATAACCGATGCGGCAAGAGGCAGGGCATAGCGCAGCCTGTTGCGCCGGCCGGTGGCTGCCGGGTGTCGGGCCAGCAGTGCCGGTTCGCCGGCCAGACGTTCCATCACCCGCCCCGTGATATCCACCGACAATCGCGACGAGCGTCGCAGCGCATCGCCGATCAAGTGGTATTCCGACCACGCCTGGCGCAACTGCCAGTCACGGACGAGTGCATTCACAACCGCGGTCTGGGAGCCATCCTCCAGCGCGTCATCCATAAACGCTGATACATCGGATTTCATCGCGTCACCACCTCTTATCCGGACTCGTATCCAGCAACGGCCGCAACTTCTCTGCTACCGCCTCGCGTGCCCGAAAGATCCGGGAGCGCACGGTACCGATCGGACAGTCCATGATCGTGGCGATCTCTTCGTACGACAGGCCTTCGATTTCGCGCAGCATGATCGCAGTCCGCAGCTCTTCCGGCAACGCTTCCATTGCGGAGTTCACCGTCTCGCCGATCTGCTTCGACAGCAGAACGTGTTCCGGTGTGTTGATGTCGCGCAACTGCTCGCCTTCGTCGAATGACTCGGCTTCTTCCGAGTCGAATTCGGTTGCGGTCGGCGCGCGCCGCCCCTGAGATACCAGGTAGTTCTTCGCGGTATTGACGCCGATTCGATAGAGCCAAGTATAAAAGGCGCTATCGCCGCGAAAACTCGGCAGCGCGCGGTAGGCCTTGATGAAGGCCTCCTGCGTGACATCTTCTACCTCTGCTGGGTCGCGAATCAGCCGCGATAACAGGCGCCCCAGCTTGCGCTGGTACTTCGACACCAGCAGGCCAAAAGCCTGCTTATCGCCTGTCTGAGCACGCTCGACCAGGGTCTGGTCTACTTCGCGGTCTCCCATTTGGCCGACATTTCTTCGTTATGAATGTTCTAGACGCCCGCACAGGGCGGGATGTCGCCAAGTATAACCGACCCCTGTCACCGCGGCGCTCGCGCCCCAGCGATCGCTACAAATGACAACCGCCTCAACAAATAGTTCAGACTGTATTAGGGTTAATTGATACAAATCAGGTGGCGGCCGCCTTGGCAGTTTGACGTGGCCCCCATGCTATAGTTTCGCCCTTTCGGAGAGTTGGCGAGACCGATGCCGCGCTTCGACGTGATCGTGATCGGCAGTGGCTTAGCCGGACAGTCTCTGGCGCTGCACCTGGCGGACCGGCTGCGGGTCGCCGTGGTGACCAAGCGCCGCCTCGAAGACAGCGCCAGCACCTGGGCCCAGGGCGGAATTGCCGCCGTGCTCGACTCCAAGGACTCCATCGAAGCCCACATTCAGGATACGCTGAGCGCCGGTGCGGGGCTGTGCGATCCCGCAGCCACGCGCTTCGTGGTAGAGAACGGGCGATCAGCCATAGACTGGCTGATCGCGCAAGGCGTGCCGTTCACCCGGGATTCCGAGTCCGAATTCGGCTACCACCTTACCCGCGAAGGCGGCCACAGCCATCGCCGCGTCATCCACGTCGCCGACGCCACCGGGTCGGCGGTGCAGGAAACCCTGGCTGACAAGGTGCGTCGCCATCCCAACATCCGGATATTCGAGAACCATATCGCGGTGGATCTCATCGTCGGCCGCAAGCTCCACCGGCCGGAGGTTGGCTGCCTGGGTGCCTATGTTCTGGATATCGATGCCGATCGGGTGGAAACCTTCGCCGCTCCCCGCACCGTGCTGGCTTCCGGCGGTACGGGCAAGGTATATCTCTACACCACCAATCCCGACACGGCGACGGGCGACGGCATCGCCATGGCATGGCGGGCCGGCTGCCGCGTGGCGAACATGGAGTTCATCCAGTTCCATCCGACCTGCCTCTACCACCCGCATGCCAAATCGTTTCTCATTTCGGAGGCGATGCGCGGCGAAGGCGGTATCCTGCGGCTGGCCGACGGCACCCGCTTCATGCTGGACCACGACGCGCGCGCCGAACTGGCGCCGCGGGACATTGTCGCCCGCGCCATCGATTTCGAGATGAAGAAGCGCGGCCTCGATTGCGTTTATCTGGACATGACCCACAAGCCGGCAGCGTTTCTCGCCGAGCATTTCCCCAACATCCACGCCCGTTGCCTGGCGCTGGGCATCGACATGACGCGCCAGCCCATCCCGGTCGTCCCGGCGGCCCATTACACCTGCGGCGGCGTGATGACGGACTGCCGCGCTCGCGCCGACATCGACGGCCTTTACGCGGTCGGCGAAACCGCCTACACCGGCTTGCACGGCGCGAACCGCCTCGCCAGCAATTCGCTGTTGGAGTGCCTCGTCTACGCCCAAGCGGCGGCGAGGGACATTCAGAATGCGCCCGCGTACGCGCTGCCCGACCTGCCGCCCTGGGACGAATCGCGCGTCACTGACGCCGACGAGGAGATCGTCATCTCCCACAACTGGGACGAGTTGCGCCGCTTCATGTGGGACTACGTCGGCATCGTGCGCACCAACAAGCGCCTCGAGCGGGCCCGCAACCGTATCGCCCTGCTGTCGCGGGAAATCGAAGAGTACTACGCAAACTTTCGCGTCACCAACGACCTGATCGAATTGCGCAACCTGGTGCTTTCGGCCGAACTCATCGTGCGCAGCGCGAAAGCGCGCCGCGAAAGCCGAGGCCTGCACTGCAGCCGCGACTATCCCGAGCTGCTGCCGCGTGCCCGCAACACGGTGCTGCGCAGTCCCTTCAGCCGGGGTTGAGGGCTGCCTGCCAGCGCAGCCATACCCGCAGCCGACGGAATTGTTCCCCATCGGTTGAATCCGGCAGCACGACGACCGAGCGCGCCCATCGTTCACCCTCGGCCTGCAGCCGCACGACGGTCATGAGGGCGTGCACGGCGGAATCCGCCAGAACAACAGCGTGGCCCCCCTGGCCATTCTGCTGCACGTACTGCAGCGTGCCGTCGCTCCCGAGACCAAGCTCAACGATAGCGTTCGGTGCGCACAGCAGCGCCACGCGGCGCAGAGAAAGCACCAGCGAGACGCCCACGGCGGCGGCGAGGGCGAGTTTGATCCAGACGACCAGCGCCACCGCCGGCAGGCAAGCCAGACCTCCACCATGCACCAGGGCGATCAGAAGCGCCAGCGTGGGCGACCGCCGCAGAACAATGACGTTGTCGGGCTGCAACGCGGACACGCCATGCAAAGAGCATCAGATGCGGCGCAACACCAGCGTCGAGTTGGTTCCGCCGAAACCGAAGGCGTTGGACAAGGCGGTCCGGATCGTCATCGGCCGCGCGCGGTTGGGCACGTAATCCAGATCGCACTGCGGGTCTTGATCCGCGAGGTTGATGGTGGGCGGCGCGATTTGCTGCTGTACCGCCAGCGCCGTGAACACCGCCTCGATGCCGCCGGCGGCGCCGAGCAGGTGCCCGGTCATCGACTTGGTGGAACTGATCGCCAGCTTTCGCGCATGAGCGCCAAAGCAACGCTTGACCGCGAGCGTCTCAGCGATGTCGCCGAGCGGGGTCGAGGTGCCGTGGGCGTTGATATAGTCCACCTCGTCGAGGCTGGTTCGAGCGTTACGCAGTGCGTTGGTCATGCTGCGCGCCGCCCCCTCCCCGTCTTCACTCGGCGCCGTGATGTGGTATGCGTCGGAGCTCATGCCGTAGCCCACAACTTCGGCGTACACCTTTGCCCCGCGGGCTTGGGCGTGCTCGTACTCCTCCAACACCAGCACACCCGCGCCCTCGCCCAGTACAAATCCATCGCGGCCCATGTCCCACGGCCGGCTGGCGCCGGTCGGATCGTCGTTGCGGGTGGACATGGCGCGCGCCGCACAAAAGCCCCCGACCCCGAGCGGGCTCACGGTGGCTTCAGCGCCGCCGGCCACCATGACGTCGGCGTCGCCATATTCGATCAGCCGCTGCGCCTCACCGATGGCGTGGTTGGACGTGGCGCAGGCGCTTACGGTGGCGAAGTTCGGCCCTTTGAATCCGTAGTTGATCGACAGGATTCCCGAAATCATGTTGATGATCGAACCGGGAACAAAAAATGGCGAAATCTTGCGCGGCCCGCCCGACTGCAGGGCGGCATCAGTCTCCTCGATCAGCGGCAGGCCGCCGATACCCGAACCAATGCAAACCCCTATGCGTTCCGCATCGTTGGGCTGGCGGGCGATGCCGGCGTCCTTGAGTGCATCGATTGCCGCCGCCAAACCGTAGTGGATGAAAGCGTCATAGCGACGTGCCTCTTTCGGCGACAGATAGGTGCCGACGTCGAATCCCTTCACCTCGCCGGCGATCTGGGTCGAAAACGCCGCGGCATCGAAGCGCGAGATACGTCCGATGCCGGAACGGCCAGCGACGATGTTGTCCCACGCCTGGGCGACGGTGTTGCCGACCGGCGAGATGATGCCCAACCCGGTAATGACTACCCTGCGGCGCGCCACTTGTGCTCCGGCAGTCACGCTTTTTTCAGATGAGCGTTGATATAGTCAATCGCCTGCTGGACCGTGGTGATCTTCTCCGCCTGTTCGTCGGGGATCTCGCACTCGAATTCCTCCTCCAGCGCCATCACCAGTTCGACGGTATCCAGCGAGTCCGCTCCCAGGTCATCCACGAACGACGATTCGTTCTTGATTTCGGACTCGTTCACCCCGAGCTGTTCGGCCACGATCTTCTTGACGCGTTGTTCGATGTTCTCCATAGACGGCTCCTTCCCTTAATGTTTCCCGTGTGCAGCGGGTAGCAAGACAAAAACTGCGGCAGTGTACCAGATCGGCGTGCCGCCGACCAAAGACCAGGAAGCCGCCCGGCCGCGGCTACGTCATGTACATTCCGCCGTTCACATGCAGAGTGACGCCGGTGATGTAGCTCGCCTCCGGCGATGCGAGAAATCGCACGGCGACAGCGACTTCTTCCGGGCGGCCGAGCCGCCCCAGCGGAATCTGGGTCAGCAGGGCATCCCGATGGGCGCTTTCGAGCGAGCGGGTCATGTCGGTGTCGATGAAGCCCGGCGCAACGCAATTGACGGTGATGTTGCGACTGCCCAGCTCGCGTGCCAGCGCCCGCGTCATGCCGGCGACTCCGGCTTTGGCGGCGGCATAATTGGCCTGGCCGGGGTTGCCGGAACTGGCCACCACCGAAGTGATGTTGATGATGCGGCCGAAGCGGGCCTTCATCATCCCCCGCATCACGGCTCGCGAGAGGCGGAACACGGCCTTGAGGTTGGTCTCGATGACCGCCTCCCAGTCGTCATCCTTCATGCGCAGGGCGATGTTGTCACGGGTGATTCCGGCATTGTTTATCAATACGGACAAAGGGCCGTATTTCCGGTCGATCTGACTGACCAGCGCATCGCACGCCGCGGCGTCGGTGACGTCGAGCAT
>JBLMYH010000324.1:0-4382 GCA_050258175.1 Hyphomicrobiaceae bacterium | reverse complement strand
GCCGCGGCGCGGGACTGCATGGCCCTGCTCGTCGATGGTGACGAGCGTTTCGTCGACCGAGCCGTGATAGCAGTAGTTGAAGACCAGGATCTTCGAGCGGCCCGTGATGTGACGCGCCATGCGAATGGCAAAGCGGTTGGCGTCGGTGGCGGTCAGCGTGAACTGCCAGTACTTCAGCCCAAAACGGCGCTGGAGCTCCTCGCCGACCCACAGCACGTCTTCGGTGGGCAGCATGAAGGTGATGCCCTTCTGCGCCTGCTGCTGGACCGCTGCCAGCGTGGCGGGCGGCGCGTGCCCGGTCATGGCGCCGGTATCGCCCAGGCAGAAGTCGATGTAGCGCAGGCCGTCCACATCCGTGAAGTGCCCGCCGCAGGCTTCCTTGACGAAGACCGGGAAAGTGCCCGGCATGCGGATCATCCAGAGCATTGGCACCCCGCCTTGCAGCGAGCGGCACGCCCGCTCATACATGGCGTGCGAGGTGGGATGCTGGCGCAGGAACATCTGTTCCTCCTGGCGCAGGAGCGTGGCGAGTCGAGCGCGATCCAGGCTTTGCATGTTGTTCCCTCCCGTCGTAGGTGCGTTCCACAGGACGCCACTGAGCCGCGTTCTGCCTGTCGGACCCGTTCATCGTCAGATGTATCACAAAGGGAGGGCAGAGTCAACGAGGATGCTGGACGCGAGGCCGTGCTTGAATCGCGGCCCGATTCTTGCTATTATGAGAATCGGCATTAGGGGTACGGGGGCGGTCTCTTGCTGGTAACCCAGAACATCACGCTGCATAAACCGAGTGTTCGGCTTCTTCTGCCATGGAAGGCAGATATTGAGGTATTCGTCGCGGCTGCCCTGACCCGGCCGAAAGAACAAACAGGAACATCGAACCGGCTTCCCCACATCACAGCGTCTCCATCCGGAGGGAGAATGAAAACGTTGCAGCATCATCGGACACACGTCCGCCGCCTGTGGCACGCCGCGGTTTTGGCGGCCTTTGCCTTCAGTCTCCTTGTACCATTCCCCGCGACAGTACATGCAAGTTTCAACAACAAGGTCGGCCTGGTCAGCGATGTTGGCGGCTTTGACGACAACAGCTTCAACGAGATGGCCCAGGATGGCCTGGAGGAGGCCAAGACCGCCATTGGCATCGCCCCGACCTATTACGAGAGCGCGAGCGAGAGCGACTACGCCACGTACCTGCAGCAGTGCGCGGACGAAGGGAACGGGCTGTGCCTTGCGGTCGGCTTCCTCATGCAGAACGCCGTGGAGACCGCGGCGACCAACAACCCGACCGTGAAGTACGCCATCTACGACAGCGGGGCCTACCATACCGACGTGTCCAACCTGCGCAGCGTGTTCTTCGACGAGAAGCAGGCAGGCTACCTGGCAGGCGCGCTGGCGGGCAAGATGACGGCGTCGGATGTGATCGGCGTGGTGGCTGGCATGCGCGCAGTGCCCGCCGTGGTCGCGTTCGTGGCGGGATACCAGAACGGTGCACAGTGCGCGAATGCCAACGTCGACGTGCTGATCGACTACACGGAAACCTTCAGCGATCCGGGTATCGGGGCTGACAGCGCGGCCGGCATGATGGCAAGCGGCGCCGATGTGATCTTCAGTGCCGCGGGGCCGACCGGCAGCGGCGGTCTCCTGTATGCCACCCAAAATGGTGCTTGGGGCATTGGTGTGGACAATGATGCGTTCGATGCGGTGTTCGGCAGCGGGTCCGTCAGCGGGGCGGACAAACTGCTGTCGAGCGCGATGAAGAATGTCGATAACGCGGTCTACCACACGATCGAGGACTACGTGGGGGGGGTCAGCACCTGGGCTGGCAATGTGCGCTACGGCGTAGCCGAGGGAGGCGTATCGCTGGCGCCGTACCACCTGGCGGATGCTTCCATCCCCGGCACTGTCAAGACCTATGTCGAGAGTGTGAAGGTGGGGCTGCAGACGGGGAGCATCAACGCCAATCACCCCTGCCCCGGCCAAACGGGAGTAGGGCTGGTGACGGACAGCGCCGGTGTATACGACAATTCCTTCAACTCGATGGCGTACGCCGGCCTGATGAACGCGCAGGTGGGCCTGGGCATTACGCCCATGCTGTACGAGTCGACCAGCTCGGACGACTATGCTGCCAAGCTGGCGGCTTGCGCCGAGGATGGAAACGCCCTGTGCTTTGGCGTGGGCTTCACGATGGGGGACGCCGTTGCTGCGGCGGCTGATGCATATGGGAGCACGCATTTTGCCATCCTCGACTACACCTATAATTCCGCGCCGGGGAACCTGCGCGGGATATGGTTCGATACCAAGTCTGCCGCCTACCTGGCGGGCGCGCTGGCCGGCAAGATGACCACCTCGGACAAGATCGCCGCGATCGGCGGCATGAGCATTCCCACGGTGGTGGACTTCACGGCGGGCTACCAGAATGGGGCGCAGTGCGCCAACGCCGCCGTGGATGTGATGACGACCTACGTTGGCAACTTTGATCAGCCCGACGATGGGGCCGCGGCAGCAGCCGGCATGATCGCCGATGGTGCGGACGTGATCTTTGCACCGGCGGGCACGGCAGACTACACCACCGGCGGCGGCGCCATCCTGTATAGCGCGGGCGAGGGGGTGTGGAGCATCGGCGTTGACACCGACGCCTACTACACGCTCTTCGCGGGTGGTGACGGGTCGGTACCGGGCGCCGACAAGCTCCTGACGAGTTCCATGAAGCAGATCGACAACGCCGTGTATATGACCATCGACGACGAGGTGGGAGGCGGCTTCACCTCGGGGAACGTGCTGTATGGCTTGAACGAGGGTGGGGTAGGCCTCGCACCCTACCATGATGCAGAGATCAACATTCCGACGGATGTCCAGGACTACATAGACACGCTCGCGGCCGGCCTTGCCGATGGCTCCATCGACGTCAATGACAGCTGCCGCGATCATTCACAGATCGGGCTGGTGGCGGATCCCGGCGGTATCTGGGACAACTCGTTCAACCAGATGGCCTATGACGGTTTGATCCGGGCGCAAGTCGGGCAGGACATTACGCCGATGCTGTACACGACAGGCAGCAGCGACGACTACGCTCCGCAGCTGGCAGCGTGTGCAGAGGACGGCAATGACCTTTGCTTTGGGGTGGGCTTCACCATGGCCGATGCCGTCTCGGCGGCGGCCACCACCTATCCGACGACACACTTTGCCATCCTGGATCTCACCTATGATACATATCCTGGAAACCTGCGTGGCATATGGTTCAACATCAAGCAGGCCTCCTACCTGGCAGGTGTCCTGGCCGCGGAAATGACAACTTCCGACAATATTGGGGCCATTGGCGGAATGGAGATTCCGTCGGTGACGGACTTCGTGGATGGCTTCAGAAACGGCGCGCAATGCACCAATCCCGCGGTCAACGTCTATACAGCCTACGCCGGCACATTCGTCGACCCGGCCGTCGGTGAAACGATCGCGGGGAACATGATAACGGCCGGTGCCGACGTGATCTTCCCGCCGGCCGGTTCGACCGCAAACGGCGCAATACAAGCCGCTGTTGATAACAATGCATGGGTCATAGGTGTCGACACTGACTGGTATTACTCACTGTATGGAGGCGGCTCCGAACCCGGCGCCGACAAGCTGCTGACCAGCGTCCTCAAGCGGATCGATAACGCCGTCTATATGACGATCGCCGACGAATTGGCTGGCGGTTTCACGCCGGGGACTGAGGAGTATGGCCTCGCCGACGACGGCGTGGGCATCGCTCCGTACCACGACGCGGACAGCAGCGTCCCGGACGCCGTGAAGGCCGAGCTGGTCACCGTCCGGGATGGAATTCTGTCAGGCGACATCAATGTCGACTACGGATGCCGGCCGCGCTTCCACGCGCAGGTTGTGGAGAGGAGCATCGAGGGATACAGCTGGCTTGGCGGTTCGTCCGTTGACATGACTCTGGACGACCCCGGCAACGGCACGGGCATCGACTTCACAGATAGCGCGACTGCCGATTCCAGCGGGACGGTGATCTTCAGCAACCTGGGCGGCTTCACGCTCGTCCCCGGAACCGTCGTTACCCTGTCACATGATGACGCCAACCCGTCCCTGGATGTCAGCAAGACGCTGACCGTCTCGACGCTCAATGTGACCAACGTGAATATCAATACGGACACCGTGTCGGGCACGGGGCCGGAGGGAGCACAGATCGGCGTTCAGCTTTGCGACAATACCGGCTGCCTGTGGGTGCGCTCGGCCACCGTGGCATCAGGCGTATGGAGCGTTAATTTCGCGGTGCCCGGGACGGGGAGCAATGAGCAGCTGACGCTCGACATAGTCCCCGGCACGACCGGAGGCGAGGCGCTGCAATCCGATGAGGATGGAGATATTACGGATCATGCGTGGCAGGTGTC
>JBLMYH010000323.1:0-3219 GCA_050258175.1 Hyphomicrobiaceae bacterium | reverse complement strand
TTTCTCGCTGCGCTTACGCTGTCGTTCTTCCTGTTGCCCGTGGGGGCGGCGCACGCCAAGGGCGCCAAAGAAATCGACGCGAGTGCCAATGCCGCCTTGCAGAGCTTCAAGAAAGATGTGAAGGGCGCCAATGAATATCTGGCCGCTGCCAAGGGCGTGCTCATCATGCCCGACGTCACGAAAGTCGGTTTCGTCGTCGGGGCGCAATGGGGCGAGGGCGTGCTGCGGGTCGGCGGCAAGACCGTTGATTATTACAAGATGGAGGTCGGATCGGCAGGCTTCCAGGCCGGTTATCAGAAAGCCAACTTCATCTTCATCTTCCTGACCCAGGAGGCGCTGGACAGCTTCCGTGCCAGCAGCGGCTGGGGCGCGGGGGTGGACGCGGGCATTACGGTGGTGGATGCCTCCACCCCCACCATGTCGGCGGACACCCTGAAATCGAAATCCTCGGTCGTGGCCTTCGTCTTCGGCAAGGAAGGCCTGATGGGCGGCTGGTCGGGCAAGGGCACGAAATTCACCAAGCTGAAGAAGTGATCGGGTGACCGACGGGGGCACGTCGGGATCTGTGGCCCCCCGAAACCGCCGCCGCCGAGCGGATGGGACTCAGGTCCAATTGCCCGAAGCAGGCGCGCGCATTACTGTTCGCGCCTTTTTCTTGAGTCACTAGGAGTTGATAATGAGTAACATTCCTATGCTCACCCTACGCGTGGCGACCTTGTCGGCCTGCCTGGTGGCCCTGCCGGCCGCAGCGAGCGACGCCGAGCTCGCCAAGCAGGCCCAGAACCCGATCGCCGCCCTGATCAGCCTGCCGCTGCAATACAACTACGACCGCGACATCGGGCCCGTCAAAGAGGGGGACAAATCCCAGCTGAACGTCCAGCCGGTGATCCCGTTCTCGATCGGCGCGGACTGGAATCTGATTTCGCGCACCATCGTCCCGCTGGTCAGCCAGCAGGACGTCGTACCTGGCGCTGGCACCGATTCCGGGGTCGGCGACATCACGCAAAGCCTGTTCTTCTCCCCCAAGAAGCCGACTGCGGGCGGCTGGATCTGGGGCGCCGGGCCGGTGCTCTTGCTGCCCACCGGCAGCGAAGACCGCCTGACCGCCGACAAGTGGGGCCTCGGCCCCACCGCCGTGCTGCTCAGGCAGCAGAACGGCTGGACCGTTGGCGCGCTGGCGAACCACATCTGGTCGGTGGCCGACGATGGCGGCCGCAAGGATATCAGCGCCACCTACCTGCAGCCCTTCCTGTCCTACACCACCAAGACGTTCACCACGTTCGGCGTGAACACGGAATCCACCTACGACTGGAAATCGGAACAGTGGTCGGTGCCGGTCAATTTCACCGTCACCAAGATGCTCAAGGCGGGCAGCCAGCCCCTCACCCTCCAGGCCGGCGCACGCTACTGGGCCGACACCCCCGATGGCGTTGGTCCAAAAGGCTGGGGGTTCCGGTTGGCCGTGACCTTGCTGTTCCCGAAATAGATGTGGTGGCGACCGTGATTCAAACAGGCGATCGGTTGCACGACCTGGCCGTTTTCAATTCATCAGCCTCACCAAACGGAGTGTTAAAGATGCGCAATTCCATTCGAATCAGCCTCGGCATGGCGGCCCTGTGCGTGGCCGTCTCTGCGATGGCGCAGCAGCCCGTCGTCTATCCGGCGAAAGGGCAGAGCGCGAAACAGCAGGGCAAGGACGACGGCGAGTGCCATGTCTGGGCCAAGCAGACGACCGGCATCGACCCGGCCGCCCTGGCACAGACGCCGCCGCCCCAGAAAACGGGGCCCGCCGTCGGCGGGGGGGAACGCGTGGGCGGGGCCCTGGCTGGTGCAGCGGGCGGCGCGATCATCGGCGGCGTCGCCGGCGATGCGGGGAAGGGCGCTGCGATCGGCGCGGTTGTCGGCACCATGGTGGGCGGCCACCGGGCGCGCAAGAACCAGGAGGCCCAGAACCAGCAGGCCCAGAGCCAGCATCAGCAGCAGATGAACACGTTCTATCGGGCGTACGGCGCCTGCATGGAAGGCCGTGGCTACACGATCAAATAAGGATGACGAACATGAAAAACATGATGTGCGTGCCCCTGGCGGCACTGATTCTGACGTTCGGCGCACCGGCGATAGCCGGCGATTTCGACGGTTCCAAGCCCTTGATCTGCGCGCCGGTCGAGGCGATGGACTGTATTTCAGGCGGTGGGTGCGAGAAGGGGATTCCGGACGATGTCGGCGCGCCGGCCTTCATGCGCATCGATTTCGCCAGGAAGGCCATCGTCGGGCCGAAGCGCACTTCGCCGATCAATGCCATGGAGAAGGACCCACAGCAGATCCTGCTGCAGGGTACCGAACTGGGCCTGGCCTGGAGCATGGCGCTCAATACCGAGAACGGCAAAATGGTCGCGACCTTCAGCAGCAGGGATGGGGCTTACGTGCTGTTCGGTTCGTGCACGCCGCTGTAATCGCAACATTCATAACGAAAGGAAACTTCATGAATCATTCAGCACGCTCGGGTAGACTGGCCTTTGTCGTGGGAGCAGGCCTTCTGGGCATGGTGCTCCTGTCAGCGCCTGCCATGGCCAAATCCGGCGCATCCTCGGCAAAGAGCAATGGCGCGGCGACCGTGACCGACCCCAGGCTGTTGACGCGCTCGGGCTTTCTGTCGAACTACGATCGTCTCAAGAAGACCGACTGGGGCAATGGGGTCGAATGCTGGCGTGACGAAAACATGGATGCGAAGCAATACGACAAGGCGATGATTTCCCGCATCGTCGTGTCGCTCAAGCCCAGCGACGGCAAGGACACCCTCGTCGATCCATCCGACCTGAGCAAGCTGACCGATTATTTCCATGACTCGCTGGTCAAGGCCCTCAAGCCGCAGATGAAGGTCGTTGCCGCGCCCGAACCCGGGACGATCATGATTGCCGTTGCGCTCACCAGCCTGAAGCCGACCGATGTCAAACGCAGCGTCGCCGGCACGCTGATCCCCTATGGCTTTGTTGCCGAGGCGGGATCGGGCGTGGCGAAGGGCGGCCCGGCGGGCTCGACGCCTTACCTCGGCGAAACCGGCATGGAAATGCAGTTCCTCGATGCCACTTCGGGCGCCGTCCTCGGCGAGTGCCGCGACACCACGGTCGGCCGCAAGTACGCGGCAGAGATGGATTCGCGGCACTCGCCGAGGACGGCGCCCGAAGTGGCATCGAGGAACTGCATTTCCATGCCGGTTTC
>JBLMYH010000322.1:0-9140 GCA_050258175.1 Hyphomicrobiaceae bacterium | reverse complement strand
CGGCGGCCGAATACGGTCTCGACATAGCCCTGGCTGCGCGCCGCCTCGCGCGTGCGCTGCATGTAGTCGGCCACTCCAGGATAGCGCGCGAAGTAGCGGTCGATCCAGGCCTGGGCGGCGGCGCGCTCCAGATTGAGTTGCGAGGCCAAGCCGAACGCCGACATGCCGTAGATGAGGCCGAAGTTGATCACCTTGGCCATGCGCCGCTGCTCGGCATTCACCTCCGCCAACGGCACGCCGAACACTTCGGCGGCGGTGGCGCTGTGGATGTCCAGATCATTGGCGAACGCGTGCAGCAGCCCGGCGTCGCCCGACAGGTGCGCCATGATGCGCAGCTCGATCTGCGAATAGTCCGCCGACACCAGCATGTGGCCGGGAGGGGCGATGAAGGCTTCGCGGATGCGACGGCCCTCGACGGTGCGCGCGGGGATGTTCTGCAGGTTGGGATCGGAGCTCGCCAGCCGTCCGGTCACTGCGGTGGCCTGCGAATAGCTGGTATGCACGCGCCCGGTGGCGGGATTGACCATCTGCGGCAGTTTGTCGGTGTAGGTCGACTTCAGCTTGGCCATGCCGCGATAGTCGAGAATCGCGCGCGCGATGGGATGGTCGAGCGCCAGCTGTTCCAGCGTTTCCTCGTCGGTGGAGGGCGCGCCGCTGGGAGTCTTGCGGACGACCGGCAGGCCCTTCTGGGTGAAAAGGATGTCGCCGATCTGCTTGGGCGAACTGAGATTGAACGGTTGCCCTGCTTCCTGATACGCGCGCTGTTCCAGCTCCAGCATCTTGCGGCCCAGTTCGCCGCTCTGTGCGGCGAGCAGGTTGCGGTCTAGCAGCACGCCGGTCCGCTCCATGCGGAACAGGATTTCCGCCACGGGCAGTTCGATGTGGCGGTAGACGAAGCTGAGCGTGTCCGAAGCGTCGATCTGCGGCGCGAGCGCGTCGCGCACGCGCAGCGTGACGTCGGCATCTTCCGCGGCGTATTCGCCGGCGCGCTCGATCGCGACCTGTTCGAAGCCGATGCGCGCTGCACCCTTGCCAGTGATGTCGTCGTAGCTGATCGTCGCCAGCCCCAGGTGGCGCGACGCCAGGCTGCCGAGTTCGTGCGACTGGTGGGCCTCGATCACGTAGGACTGCAGCAGCGTATCGTCTAGCACGCCGCCGAGCGCGATGCCGTAGTTGGCAAAGATATGGCGATCGTATTTGAGGTGCTGGCCAATGATTTTCGGTTCGCGGTTTTCCAGCAGCGGCTTCAGCTTCGCCAGTGCGGCGTTGCGATCCAGTTGGGCGGGGGCGCCGGCGTAGTGGTGCGCCAGCGGCAAATACGCGGCCTCGCCATGTGCAATGGCGAACGAGATGCCGACCAGTTCGGCCTGCATGGCGTCGAGACTGCTGGTTTCGGTGTCGAGTGCGAATGCCGGCGCCGCGTCGAGCCTGGCGATCCAGGCATCAAGCTGGGGGTCGGAGAGAAGGATTTCGTAGTGGGTACGATGGTCGCCGCTTTCGTCCTGTTCAGGGGGCTCGGGGCTTGCCGTTGCAGCCGCATCGAGCTCGCGCAGCCAGGTGCGGAATTCGTAGCGCGCGAACAGCGTGCGCAGCGCGTCGGCGTCGCGCGGCTTCAGGACGAGGTCGTCGAAATCGAAGGGCAGCGCGACGTCGGTCTTGATGGTGATCAGCACGCGCGCCTGCGGCAGCCAGTCGAGGGCGGCACGCAGGTTGTCGCCGACCACGCCCTTGATCTCGCCGGCGTGCGCCATCAGGTTGTCGAGCGTGCCGTATTCGGCCAGCCATTTCACCGCGGTCTTGGGGCCGCATTTGGCAACGCCGGGCACATTGTCGACGGCGTCGCCGACCAGCGTGAGGTAATCGATGATGCGCTCGGGTGGCACGCCGAACTTGGCTGCGACCCCGGCCTCATCGAGCGTTTCCTGGCTCATCGTGTTGACCAGCGTCACATGGTCGTTGACCAGTTGAGCCATGTCCTTGTCGCCGGTGGAGACGACGCTGCAGATGCCCTTCTGTTCGGCGTGCTGGACCAGCGTGCCGATCACGTCGTCAGCCTCGACGCCGTCAATGACGACGAGCGGCCAGCCTTCGGCGCGGATCGCTTCGTGCAGCGGCTCGATCTGGCTGCGTAGGTCGTCCGGCATCGGCGGGCGATGTTCCTTGTATGCGGGATACAGTTCGTCGCGGAAGGTCTTGCCCTTTGCGTCGAACACGCAGGCGATATAATCCGCCGCGTAGTCCTTCCGCAGCTTGTGCAGCATGGAGAGCACGCCCTTGATTGCATTGGTTGGTTCGCCCGCCGAATTGCGCAGGTCCGGCAGGGCATGAAACGCGCGATACAGGTAGGACGAGCCGTCCACCAACAACAGGATTTTTCCGGACTGGCTTACATTAGAATCGTTCACGAGGCGCTCAAATAATGCACTTGGATAAATTGCCCGCCGCCGCTGACCCGGGGCGCACCGCCGAGATCAATTACTCGGCGCGCGAGTCATGGCGGATGCTGGGAATTATGGCAGAGTTCGTCGAGGCGACCGAACGGCTGGCGTCGATCCGCCCGGCCGTGTCGATTTTCGGCAGCGCACGCACGCCGCCCGATCATGCGTACTACATGCTGACCGAAGTCATCGCGCGCAAGCTGTCCGACGCCGGCTTCTCGGTCGTTTCCGGCGGCGGCCCCGGCATCATGGAAGCAGCCAACAAGGGCGCGTATTTCGGCAAATCCCCCAGCGTCGGCCTCAACATCCAGCTGCCGCATGAACAGAGCGCCAACGCCTACCAGGACATCAGCCAGACCTTTCAGCACTTTTTTGCGCGCAAGGTCATGTTCGTCAAGTTCGCCGCTGCCTACGTCGTCATGCCCGGCGGCTTCGGTACGCTGGACGAGCTTTTCGAGGCGCTGACCCTGGTGCAAACCGGGAAAATTGCCGGCATCCCGATCATCCTGGTCGGCTCGAAATTCTGGGCGGGGCTGGCCGACTGGGTGAAGGGCAGGCTGGTCGACGAGGGCATGATCGGACCTGAAGACGTCGAGTTGTTGCGCATCATCGACAAGCCGGAAGAGGTGGTCGACGCCATCTTCGGCCATTACGAGAAACGTGGCTTCATGCCGTCCCTGGCCGAGCGCGAAATCCAGCTCAATCTTTGAGTTGCCAGCGCGCCCCTTAACTAAACTGAATACTATTCGCCTTGTGCCCGGAGCCTGTCATGCGCTATCCCGTTTTGTTGTTGACCCTGCTGCTGAGCGGTCTCGCTGTCGCAGCCAGCCCGTCCGATCGGCCACCCGAACTTACGCCCGTCCCGGATGGGCCGCCCGGGCCCGGCGATGCGCCACCCGTGACGATCAGGCCGAGCAGCCAGGGGCGCGTCGTCGAATACCGTGCCAACGGCAAGCTCTACATGCTGAAAGTCATCCCCAAGGTCGGTAAGCCTTATTACCTCATCGACCCGCGCGGAGACGGCCGATTCGAGAGGCAGGAGACCTTGCCCAATCTGCAGCCGCCGTTGTGGGTGCTGAAAGAGTTCTGATGCCTGGCGTCGGTTAAAATCCGGCGTATGAGTACACAAACCAATCAAGACGTTCCGCGCAAGGTTGCGGCCGCCCAGGGTTTTCAGTGGGTGGTCGCAGGCTTTCGCCTGTATCGGAAAAATCCCCTGTTATTGTCTGCTGCCTTCGGCCTGCTGTTCGGCGTGGTGATGGCGCTCGGCCTCATTCCCCTGGTGGGCGGCTCGCTGTCGGATCTGGCTTCGCCTTTGATGGTAGCCGGGTTCATGGCGGCGTATCGCGCGCTCGACGAGGGCCGCGAACTCGAGCTGCCGCATTTCCTGGCCGGGGTGCGGGGGCCGGTAATTCCATTGATGACCATCGGGGCGGTGCAGCTGTTGGGCGCGCTGGTGATTGGCCAACTCATGCTTGCCATGGGCTTCGATCCGCAGGCGGTCATGGAGACCGCCAAGGGCGGCAAGGCTTCCCCGGCCGAGATGCAGGCCATGATGAACCAGGCCTTGCCTGCAGTACTAACCGGGATGGCGCTGTTCACCCCGCTGATCATGGCCACCTGGTTTGCCCCGGCGCTGATCCTGTTCGGCGGCGCCCGCCCGGCCACCGCACTGGGGGTGAGCCTCAGGGCGGTCGCCAAAAACTGGGCGGCGATGCTGACGAACAGCATCGCCCTCGGCCTGCTGCTCTTCATTGCCGCGCTGGTGCCGCTGCTGCTGGGTCTGCTGGTCGCAATGCCGGTGCTGTTCGGCTCGCTGTATGCCTCGTATCAGGCGATCTTTGCCGTATGGCAGGATGAGGTCGCGCCGGCTCAGGCTGGCGATAGCTTGGCGTAAGCCAGCGCCAGCCACTTCGTTCCGGCATCGCGGAATTTCACCTGCACCCGCGCGTCGGGGCCGCGCCCTTCGAAATCGATGATGATGCCGGTGCCAAACTTGGCGTGGGCGACGCTCTGGCCCACCTTGTAGCCGGTGTCATTTCCCTGGTTGCGCGGGGCCGGGCTGCCGTAGTGGCCGGTGGTCTGCTGGACGCCGGACGGGTAGGCGGGTTCCGTGCGGCGGTTCAGATGCAGTAGGACCTGTTCCGGCAGTTCACTCAAAAAACGTGATGGAAGGCCATAGCGGATCTGTCCGTGCAGCATGCGCGACTGCGCGTGCGACAGGTACAGCCGCCGCCGCGCGCGGGTGATCGCCACATACATCAGGCGGCGTTCCTCTTCCAGGCCATTCTCTTCATGGGCGCTCTGCTCGTGCGGAAACAGGCTTTCCTCCAGGCCGGTAATGAACACCGCGTGGAATTCCAGCCCTTTGGCGGCGTGCACCGTCATCAGCTGCAGCGCATCATGGCCGGCGCCGGCCTGGTGTTCGCCTGCCTCAAGCGCAGCATGGGCCAAAAAGGCATCCAGCGTGTTTTCTTCCGATTCCTCGGAGAACAGGGCGGCGGCGTTGATCAGTTCGTTGAGGTTTTCCAGGCGGTCGGCGCCTTCCTTGTCGGCGCGGTAGAAATCCGCCAATCCGCTGGCCTCGATCACATGGTCGATCACCTCGGCCAGCGGCAAGTCGGAGGTCGCCCGCTTGATCTCCTCGATCAGCTTGGCGAAGCCGGCAACCTTGCCGCTGCCGGTGCAGGCCGCCTGCCACAGGCTGGTGCCCGCGCGCGCGGCGCTGTCGGCGAGCTGTTCAAGGGTACGCGCGCCGATGCCGCGGGTGGGGAAATTGACGACGCGCAGGAAGGCGCCGTCGTCTTCCGGATTGGTCAGCAGGCGCAGGTAGGCCAGCGCGTGCTTGATTTCCTGCCGTTCGAAGAAACGCAGCCCGCCGTATACGCGATACGGCACATGGGCCGAGAACAGTGCGTGCTCGAGCACCCGTGACTGCGCGTTGGAGCGATACAGCAGCGCCATCTCGGAGAGCGCCACGCCTTCGCGGTTGAGCGTCTTCACCTCGTCGACCACGAAGCTCGCCTCGTCCTGGTCGGAGTAGGCATCGAAGATGCGGATCGGTTCGCCTTCGCCTTCCGCAGTCCACAGATTCTTGCCGAGGCGGTGGGCGTTCTGCGCAATCAGCGTGTTGGCGGCGGTAAGGATGTGGCCATGGCTGCGGTAGTTTTGCTCCAGCTTGATCACGTTGCCGTGCGCGAACTCGCGCTCGAACTCGGCCATGTTGGCGGTGTTGGCGCCGCGGAAGGCATAGATCGACTGGTCGTCGTCGCCGACCGCGAACAGCGCGGTGTGCGGGCCGGCGAACAGCTTCAGCCAGCGGTACTGCAGCGTATTGGTGTCCTGGAACTCGTCGATCAGGATGTGCTTGAAGCGGTCACGGTAATGCTGGCGCAGCGGCTCGTTGCGGTAGAGCAGCTCGTAGGAACGCAGCAGCAGCTCCGGGAAATCCGCCACGCCCTCGCGCTGGCACTGCGCATCGTAGGCTTCGTACAGTTCGGCCATGCGCATCGAATATTCGTCGAACGCCTCGGCGTCGCGCGCGCGGCGTCCAGCCTCCTTGTGGCCGTTGATGAACCACTGCACCTTCTTCGGTTCGTATTTCTCGGTGTCGACGTTCATCGACTTCATCAACCGCTTGAGCGCCGACAGCTGGTCCTGCGAATCGAGAATCTGGAACGACTGCGGCAGGCCGGCTTCCCGGTAATGCGTGCGCAGCAGCCTGTTGGCAAGGCCATGGAAGGTGCCGACCCACATGCCGCGCGTGTTGATAGGCAGCATCGCCGAGATGCGCGTCAGCATCTCCTTCGCCGCCTTGTTGGTGAAGGTCACCGCGAGGATGCCGTGCGGCGATACCTGGCCGCTCTGGATCAGCCACACGATGCGCGTGGTTAGCACCCGCGTCTTGCCCGAGCCTGCGCCTGCCAGAATCAGGGCGGATTCGTGCGGCAGCGTCACCGCAGCGCGCTGTTCGGGGTTGAGTTTTTCCAGCAGGGAATTGTGCCCTTCAGGGGAGGCAGACATACGGAGGTAGAATCAGGCGATCAATGACAGATTATAAGGGGGCGGCGATGGTGAAAATCCTGTTTTTCGGCGATCTGGTGGACACGCTCGGCATGGCGTCCGACGAAATCGCGCTACCGCCCGATGTGACCGACGTCGAGCGCCTGCTGTTCGTACTCGCCAAGCGCGGCGAGATGTGGAAGAAAATGCTGCTCGGAAATCCCAAGCTCAACATCACGATCAACAGGCAGTTCGTCGAAAAGTCCTCGCCAATCAAGGACGGTGACGAGATCGCGCTGGTTGGGTTTTCGGTGGTTTAGGTGGTGGAATCTGCAGTCGATAGCCTTTATTTGCCAATGAAAAACGGAGCCACGTGGCTCCGTTCTTCATTGCTTCGGCAATCGCGCGTTTACTTGTTCTTGTTCGCGATCATGTCCTGAATCAGCGGCGCCAGAATCAACTCCATGGCGAAACCCATCTTGGCGCCCGGCACCACGATGGTGTTGCGGCGCGACATGAAGGAGTTCGGGATCATGTTCAGCAGATACGGGAAGTCGACGCCTTCCGGATTGCGGAAGCGGATCACGATGAAGCTTTCATCCGGCGTCGGGATGTCACGCGTGATGAAGGGGTTGGAGGTGTCGACCGTGGAAACGCGCTGGAAGTTGATGTCGGTGCGCGAGAACTGCGGCGTGATGTAGTTCACATAGTCCGGCATGCGGCGCAGGATGGTGTCGACGATGACATCGGCGGAATAGCCACGCTCGGCGCCGTCGCGGTGGATTTTCTGGATCCACTCGAGGTTGACAATGGGGACCACGCCGATGCCGAGGTCAACGTGCTTGGAGACGTCGACGTCGTCGGTTTTCACCAGACCGTGCAGGCCTTCGTAAAAAAGCACATCGGAACCGGCGGGAACGTCTTCCCAGGGGGTGAACTCGCCGGGGTTGAGGCTGGTGTTGAGGCGCTTGTTATGCTCGGCGGCTTCTTCATCGCTGTGGATGTAGTAGCGCTTCTTGCCGCCGCCGGTTTCGCCGTAGGTCTTGAACAGTTCGGCCAGTTTGTCGAAGTGGTTGGACTGCGGACCGAAATGGCTGAACGAGAAATTGCCTTCAGCTTCGGCTTTCTTCACGGCAGCCTTGAAGTCCACGCGCGACAGGCTGTGGAAGCTGTCGCCTTCGATCACGGCGGCGTTGATCTTTTCGCGGAAGAAAATGTGCTCGAATGCGCGTTTGACGGTCGTGGTGCCGGCGCCGGATGAACCCGTGACCGCAATGACGGGATGCTTCTTGGACATGCTGGGACTCCCTGAAGAGGATAAGAATGAAAGCGAAAACACGCCATTTTACCCGCGCCGGGGAGGGCTTGTCATCCGCGTCCCGGAGCGTGGCACCAGTGGGCTACGGGGCGAATTCCAGCCGTTCCTCGACCTTCTTCAGCGCTGCTGCGGCGCAGGCGGCGTCCTTGTCGCCGCCGGGTGCGCCCGAGACCCCGACTGCGCCAACCAGACTGCCGGCCGAACGGATCGGCAGGCCGCCCTCGATCACGATCAGGCCGTCGATGTGGTTGAGTTCGGGACGGATGTCAGCGCGCGCGGTGAGGAATTCGCCAGAGGGGATTCCGGACATGATGCTGAGCCCCGCTTTGCGTTCGGCGATTTCGAGGGTGTAGCGCGGCGCCAGGGTGTCGCGCAGCGCCGCCTGCACGTTGCCGGCGCGGTCGAGCACCGCGGCGGAGACGTTATAGCCCTCCTTGCGGCAGGTTTCGACGGCGTCCATGGCGATGTCGCGGGCGAGTTCCAGACTGATCTGCTTGACCGGCAGCAGGTCGGGCTGGGCAGCCCTCGCATACGGGGCGGCGGTGATTAGAGGCAGGGCAAGCAGGATAAGCGGACGCAGCGTGTTCATGGTTGTCTCCTCGGAAATGGACAAGCGCAGCGCGACAGGGTCGGCCGTGTACCCGTTCATGATAGATGGCCGGCGCACCGGTTGCCGGGCGCCGCTGCCATGCGCCGCGTTTGCGGGCGATGTGGCCGGGCGGGCGGGTATAATCGGCCGCCTTGACTGTATGCGGTTGTGGCGATGCAAGAAAAATACCTACCCTCGGAAATCGAACGTGCTGCGCAGGCGCAATGGGCGGCGAGCCAGGTCTACCGCGCCAGCGACGCGTCCGATCGTCCCAAATACTACTGCCTGTCGATGTTCCCTTACCCGTCGGGCAAGCTGCACATGGGCCATGTGCGCAACTACACCATCGGCGACGTGCTGGCGCGCTACCACGCCATGCGCGGCTTCAACGTGATGCAGCCGATGGGCTGGGACGCCTTCGGCCTGCCGGCGGAGAACGCGGCCATCGCCAACAACGTGCCGCCCGCCGCCTGGACCTACGCCAACATCGACCACATGCGCACGCAGCTGCAGGCGCTCGGCTTTGCCATCGACTGGTCGCGCGAACTGGCCACCTGCAAGCCGGACTACTACCGCTGGGAGCAGTGGTTGTTCACCCGCCTGTTCGAAAAGGGCGTGATCTACAAGAAGATGGCCAGCGTCAACTGGGATCCGGTCGACCAGACCGTGCTCGCCAACGAACAGGTGATCGAGGGGCGCGGCTGGCGCTCCGGCGCGCTGGTCGAAAAGCGCGACATCCCGATGTACTTCTTCCGCATCACCCAGTACGCCGACGAACTGCTGTCCGGCCTCG
>JBLMYH010000321.1:0-3659 GCA_050258175.1 Hyphomicrobiaceae bacterium | reverse complement strand
CAATCTGTTCAAGACCACCAGCAAGTCGAACAGCAAGACCGAACTGATCATTTTCATCACGCCGCGCATCGTCGACGATCGACTGACGCTGCGCTGATTGCGGTTGTTCTTCAAAGCGCGGGCGTGTCCCGCGCTTTTTTTTGGCTCGGCTTTCCCCTTGCACGCACCCTCCCGACGCGGCGATCGGGCTGCACTCCATTAGAATGGCGCCATGAGCAAGCGAGACAATCTTTACCTCGTCGGCCTGATGGGCGCCGGCAAGACGACCGTGGGGCGCCTGCTGGCCAAGCACTATGGGTGTGTCTTCTACGATTCGGACCATGAAATCGAGGGCCGCACAGGTGTCAGGATCCCGGTCATCTTCGAGATCGAAGGCGAGGCGGGTTTTCGCAAGCGCGAGGAAGCCGCCATTGCCGACCTGACTGCCTTGTCCGGCATCGTGCTGGCCACCGGGGGCGGGGCGGTCCTGTCGGCGGCCAACCGCGACAAACTGAAGGAAAACGGCGTCGTGATCTATTTGCGTGGTCTGCCGGAGCAGTTGTATGAACGCACGCGGCACGACCGCAACCGCCCCTTGCTGCAAACCGAGAACCCGCTTGCCAGACTGCGCGAGTTGTTCAAGCAGCGTGACCCGCTGTATCGCGAAGTGGCCGACATCGTGGTGGATACCGGACGGCAGAGCGTGGCTGGCATGACCCGCGTGCTCTACGGTAAGCTGGATCTGCTTAGAAGCGGCCTGCCGCTGCACGACACGGCGGACTGAATGCGGCCGGCCGTCTGCGCGGCACGGTTTTGCTGACGGGAACGGCGGCTGCAACGGGTTGCCGCGCGAACGCGCACGGGTTACCTGCGGGGCTTGCCCTTGCATCATCTGTCGGGCCATGCGGGCCAACCCATCGTCATCGCTGCATCGCTCGGGCAGCAGGCGCGTCGCAACGTCCTGCCGGGACATTTCCCCGTCGAGGGGCCGGCAGCGAGGACCGCTCTCTGGTCTCCGGCAATCTCTTCCTGCACAATCCGAGCGAAGCGTTGATTCAGGCGGAGGGGCGCGTGACACTGTACGACAATGTGTTCATCAACGGCAGCGGCGATGCGATCCATATCCGGTCGCGCAACGAGGCTGCGTCCCATATCACGCTGGCCTATCTACCCGATCCGCCGAACATTGCCGTATCGGCGCTGAGCCCGCCCCTGCGGGCGCAGCATCCGAGGATAACCCGACTGCCGCAAAGCCTGCTGGATGAATTGGCGGCCTATCCAGGCTGGCGGGCGGCGCCTGCCGGAGCGAACGTCTCCGCTGCTTTGTTGCGTGCACTGGAAACGTCCTGGCCATGAACCGCGGCATGGAAGCGCCCGGCAATCCACGCACGCTGTTGTGGCTGGTCGCGTTCGGTTACACCGTGTTTGTCATATATGGCAGCCTGGTGCCGCTCAAATTTCATGCGTTGCCGTGGGACGTGGCCGTAGCCCGGTTTAGTGCGATACCGTTCCTCAAGCTGGGGATCGGGTCGCGCGCCGACTGGGTCGCCAATCTGCTGCTGTTCATTCCGCTGACCTACCTGTGGATGGGCGCCATGACGGCGGGCGGCGGCCGGCCGCGCAATCTGGTGGCCACGCTGGCGCTGGTTCCTGCCGCTACCGCGTTGAGCGTCGGCATCGAATTCACGCAGCTGTTTTTCCCGCAGCGCACGGTGTCGCAGAACGACATCTTTGCCGAAACCCTGGGCGGCATCATCGGCGTAATGATCTGGTGGCCGACAGGCGAGCGTTTTAGGGTCTGGCTGCAGTCGTGGTGGCATACCCATACTCGTGCCACGCTGGCCGAGCGCCTGGCCTGGACGTATCTGGCAGGGGTCATTTTTTACAATGTCCTGCCGCTGGACCTGACCATCAGCCCGGTCGAGATTTTTCACAAATGGCGGAGCGGCATGGTCGTTCTGATTCCATTTGGCGACCTGCCGCATGATCCTGCCACCGCGCTGTACGACATCGCCACCGATGCGCTGATCTGGACGCCGCTTACACTGTTGTGGCGGTTTGACGGGACTCGTAGTGCGTGGCGTGCATGGGGCATGACCGTGGCGGCCGCGACCGGGCTGGAAATCATGCAGTTGTTCGTCTATTCGCGCGTCAGCGATGTCACCGACATCCTGACAGCGTCGGCGGGCGCGGCGCTGGGCAGCTTCGCTGGGGGGCATCTGGCCAGGCGCGAAGCGCGTGCCGGCAAGCCGCTGCCGGGGGGGGCATGGCTGCCCTTCGCGCTGGCTGCCGGGTGGATGGCAGCGTTGCTGTTCGTGTTCTGGTTTCCCTTCGATTTCCGCACCGACGGCGCCTTCGTCAAAAGCCGTCTCGACTTTGTGCAGCGGGTACCGTTCGAGGTGTATTACTTCGGCACCGAATTCCGCGCCATCACCGAAGTCTTACGCAAGACGCTGTTCTTCGCACCGCTGGGCGGATTGCTGGCGTGGGGCGTTTCGCGGCAGCCGTGGCGCTGGCGCGGCCCGCTGTTTGCGCTGGCCATGCTGGTGCTGGTGGGGATGCCCGCCGTCATCGAACTCGGGCAGGTGATGCTGCCCGAGAAGGTCGCCGACACGACCGACTGGTTCCTGGCCTGGATGGGCGGCCTGGCGGGCTACGGCGTGGCGCGCCGCATCCTGCGGGCGCCGCGGCATGCCGTCGCGCGGAGGACATCGCATCCCACGAAAACCGTTGCCTTGCCGCTTGCGCCGCGTATGCGTTGGCATATGCCGCTGGTGCTGGGCGGCATGGGTGCGCTGTTCTGGGGCGCCGCGCATGCGCCCTTCATGCCTTACAACGTGCGCGAACTGCTGCGGCCGGACAATGCCTGGCTGTCGGCGTTGTTGCTTGCGCTGGCGTGCTACTGGCTGGCGGTGGGGCCGGTATGGCTGGCGCGTCGGCAGGTGTCCGGCTTGGCTCGCCTGGGGCAACTGCCGCTGGGCTTGTTGGCGTATGGCGGAATCGCCTTTCTGTTGCTGGATGCCGCCGTGCCGGATGAAAGCCTGTTCGACCTAGGCGGCAGCCCGGTATTGCACTGGCCCGGCCAATGGGAGCTCGGGCTGCGCTGGACGGCACTGGCCTTGATCCCCGGTGCATTGCTGTATCTGGCCGCGCAAACCGTCCGCCGCTGGCGCGGGCGCCGGCTGGGGGCGCTGCATTACTGGGCCGCGCTACCGGTGCTGGGGCTGGCGTATTGGGGCGTCGTGGTCCAGGCTGACACCGACAATCTCGTCGAGCTGATGGCCACCCCGTTACCGCTGGCCTTTGCGGCCTTGTGCGCCTGGCTCTATACCTTGTTCATCGCTGCTGCATTGCTCGCCTCGCCTGCGACGGTCGCGCAACGTACCGTGCGGTTGATCGGTGTGTTGGTCTCGCTGCCGCTTGCCGCCCTGTTCCTGCACCTCGGGCTGGCAGGCGCAATCGACAAGTATGGCCGGCAATTCTCGGCCATGCAGTTTCTGCTGAGCAGCGATCGCCAGCATTACGCCGCGCTGCCTGTCATATGGCTGCGTTACAGTGCCTTGCACGTGCTTGTCATCGCAGCACTGGCCTTCATACAATGGCCGCACTTTCGCGCCGCTCGACGCCCTCATGCCCCCACCCGCCATGCCTCTCATTGACGTCTTCAACGGCGACGCCGA
>JBLMYH010000320.1:0-15187 GCA_050258175.1 Hyphomicrobiaceae bacterium | reverse complement strand
TACAGGGTGAGCGCCACGCTGCGCTGGTCGGATGCGGCGCTGACGATCTCATCGTGCGGCGCGGCCGAGGCCGCATGCGCCGCGGCCACGACACCGGCGACCATCGTGCCGAGAAGTATTTTCTTCATCGTGCGAGCCTCCTTCAGGTCCCTGCAAATAGGTCCATGATGACCGAAACACGCGCAAGATGCTGCGCAGCGCTAGAATGAACGATTAAGCCCGCAGTGAAAGACATGGCCTCAGACGACCCCCATCCATCGCGTATTGTCGGCGGTGGCGTCAATACCAGCGAATCCGAACAGCCCGTGGTGGTGACGCAAATGCTGGGTATCGACAGCAGCGACCCGGTGCGCGAGGAAGCCTTGCGGGCACGCTTCTTGTCGTTCGATCCCCTGTTCGATGTCGCCTCCAATCTGGTTGCGCATCAGTTGGTCCTGCGCGGCCGCGCCGCGCCCGCCGATGCGCCGCCCGAGCTTCGGCAAATGGAAGAGGACATGTTGCTGACCGGCCTGTATTCCTTGACGCAGGACGGCCTGACCGGCGAATTGCCCTTGCTGGTGCGCATCAGCGCCGGCATGCTGTTCAGCGAAATCCCGCGCCAGCTCAACCATCGCCGGCTGGTCTGGTGCGTGTCCATCGACAACGAGCAGCATCTGGCGCGCGCCTTGGCCCTACAGGACGCGGGCCTGACATTCTGCCCGACACTCAACCGCAACGATGCAGTCGTGCAGGACAGTGCGTCCGCCTGGCGCTACCTGGCCTGCCATGCCGACGATACGCCGCCGGCCGTGGCTGCGCGCCTGGTCGTGGAGGGTGTGCGGCATGCCCAGGCGCAGGCCCGCTGGCCGGGGAACGCCTGGTTCCGTGGCGGCGTTTTCTCCGGGGACACCCAACCGGGCGAGATCAGCCATGAACATGCGGTCCAGCTGGATTTGCTGGGGATCGCCCTGCGCGAGCCGGTCGAAACGCTGGTGCAGTTCTTCCGTCTGAATCCCGACATGGCGCCACGCCTGCTTGCCATTGCGAATTCCCAGATCGGCGGTCTGAGTCGGCCCGCCGAATCGACAGCCCATGCGCTGATCATGCTGGGATCGCAACGCGCCAGTCGCGTAGCGGTGCTGCTGGCGCTGGCGGGCAGGCAGCCAACCGACCGCTCGCGCCACTATGCCATCACCGCGCTCACGCGGGCGCTGTTCATGGGCAAGATCAGCCGTCTTGGCGCCCCGGCCGAGAGCGCAGCTGCCGCATTCGAAATCGGCCTGCTGTCGACCGCGACCCATGCGTTGTCGCTGCCGGTGGAGACCCTCATCCGCAAGCTGCGCCTGTCGGCAACCAGCGCACGCGCGCTCAGCGCGCATCCCTCGCCCGAAGGCGCCCTGCTGCAATTGACCTATGCCTGTGAGAACAACGACATCGAAACACTCGCCTCGTACGCGCAGCAGTTGGACATCCCGCTGCACCAGATTTCGGTGGCCTACCTGGATGCCCTGATCGCCGCATCGGAACTCGACGCCGCCCTGCATTGACAGCGTAAAATGGCGATTTTTTGCCTGATCTGATCGCCTGCGCCATGCACCCCACCCTGGTTTTCGACATTGAAACGATCCCGGACCTCCCCGGATTCGCCGCCGTCAACGGCATAGACGAGACCGCGCTACCGCAGGCCGAGCTTGCGGAAATGGCGCTGCTCGCCCGCCGCCAGAAAACCGGCAGCGATTTCATGCCGCATCATCTGCACCGCATCGTCGCCATTTCCTGCGTCCTCCGCAGCGGCGACCAGCTCAAGGTGTGGTCGCTCGGCGAGCCGGACAGCAGCGAGGCCGAGCTGATCCAGCGCTTCTACGACGGTATCGAGCGCTATACCCCGCAACTGGTGTCGTGGAACGGCGGCGGCTTCGACCTGCCAGTGCTGCACTACCGCAGCTTGATCCACGGCGTGGCGGCAGCGCGCTACTGGGACTGGGGCGACGACGACAAGGAATTCAAGTGGAACAACTATCTGGGGCGCTATCACACCCGCCACCTCGATCTCATGGACGTGCTTGCGATGTACCAGCCGCGCGCCAACGCCCCGCTCGACCAGATGGCCAAGCTGTGCGGCTTTCCCGGAAAGCTGGGGATGGATGGCTCGAAAGTGCTGGAAGCCTTCCAGAACGGTGAAATCGACGCCATCCGCAACTACTGCGAGACCGACGTGATGAACACCTGGCTGGTCTACCTGCGCTTTCTGAAGATGCGCGGCACGCTGACCGGGTCGGCCTATGCTGCCGAGGTCGAGCTGGCACGCAGCACAGTACAGGCCCATCCTGCCCCGCACTGGCAGGAATTCCTGGCGGCCTGGTCATGAATCAGACAGTCGACATTCTTTCGCTCGACCACGAGGGGCACGGCGTCGCCCGCATCGACGGCAAGGTCACCTTCGTCGATGGTGCGCTGGCGGGCGAGCGTGCGGAAATCGCCGTCTACCGCAAGCACGCCAAATACAACTCGGCCAATGCCGTTGCCATCCACAAGGCCAGCGCGCAGCGCACCGAGCCGCGCTGCCGCTACTTCGGGCGCTGCGGCGGCTGCTCGATGCAGCATCTAGAAGCCAGCGCCCAGGTTGCCGCCAAGCAGCGCGTGCTGGAAGAAAATCTCGCCCGCATCGGCAAGGTCAACCCCGACATCGTCCTGCGCGCCCTGCATGGCCCGACCTGGGGCTATCGCCATCGCGCACGGCTGTCGGTGCGCCTGGTCAACAAAAAAGGCGGCGTACTGGTCGGCTTCCACGAAAAGCGCTCGAGCTTCATCGCCGACATGGCCAGCTGCGAGGTGCTCACCCCCGATGTCTCGGCACTGATCCAGCCGCTGCGCCAGCTGATCGTGCAGTTGTCGAATGCCGATCGCATCCCGCAGATCGAGATCGCGGTCGGCGAGCACGTCACCATCCTGGTGTTCCGCCTGCTCGAGCCGTGGACCGACGACGATGCCGTCAAGGTGCGCAGCTTTGCCGAGCAGCACCGCGTGCAGGTATGGGAACAGAAAAAGGGGCCGGATACGGCGCATCCTTTCTGGCCGGACATCGTGCCCGAACTCAGCTACAGCCTGCCTGAATTCGGTCTCGTGATGCCGTTCAAGCCCACCGAGTTCACCCAGGTCAACACCGCCATCAACCGCGCACTGATCAGTCGCGCGATGCGCCTGCTCGAGCCGCAACCGGGTGAGCGCATTGCCGATCTGTTCTGCGGGCTGGGCAATTTCACCCTACCGATCGCAAAGAGCGGCGCCGACGTACTCGGCATCGAGGGCAGCAAGGAACTGGTCGACCGGGCGCGTGAGAACGCCTTGCGCAACGGTCTGCCCAACGCGCACTTCGTGGTCGACAACCTGTTCGAGATGACGGCCGAGAAACTTGCCGCCCTGGGACATTTCGACAAGCTGCTGATCGACCCGCCCAGAAGCGGCGCCATCGAGGTCGTCAAATCGCTGCCCGAGGCGGGTTCCCCGCAGCGCATCGTCTACGTCTCGTGCGACCCCGCGACGCTGGCGCGCGACGCCGAGGTCCTGGTGCACGTCAAAGGCTACCGGCTCGAGGCCGCGGGCGTCGCCAACATGTTCCCGCATACCGCGCACGTCGAGTCGATTGCGCTGTTTACGCGTTAATCCATTAAAATCCGCCGCTTAACTCACTTTCAACCATCATGGCACTCATCGTACAAAAATACGGCGGCACCTCGGTCGCCAACGTCGAACGTATCCGCGCAGTGGCAGAGCGTGTCGCCAAGTTCAAAATGCTTGGGCACCAGGTGGTGGTCGTGCTCTCCGCCATGTCCGGTGAGACCAACCGGCTGATCGCGCTGGCGAAGGACATCCAGGCCCAGCCCGACCCGCGCGAACTCGACATGCTGGTGTCCACCGGAGAGCAGGTCACCATCGCCCTGCTCGCGATGGCGCTGAAGGACCTGGGCCTGAAAGCCAGAAGCTACACCGGCGCCCAGGTCCGCATCCTCACCGACAACGCCCACACCAAGGCGCGCATCCTCAGCATCGACGAAGGCAATATGCGGCGTGATCTGGATTCGGGCCACGTGGTCGTGGTCGCCGGATTCCAGGGCGTCGACGAGCAAGGCAACATCACCACCCTGGGGCGCGGCGGTTCAGATACCACCGGCGTCGCGCTGGCCGCGGCGCTGAAGGCTGACGAGTGCCAGATCTACACCGACGTCGACGGCGTCTACACCACCGACCCGCGCATCGTGCCCGAGGCACGCCGACTGAAGACCGTCACCTTCGAGGAAATGCTCGAAATGGCGAGCCTCGGCTCCAAGGTGCTGCAGATCCGCTCGGTCGAGTTCGCCGGCAAGTACAAAGTAAAACTCCGCGTGCTCTCCAGCTTTCAGGACGAGGGCGACGGCACGCTCATCACCTTCGAGGAAAACGACAACATGGAACAGGCCATCATTTCGGGCATCGCGTTCAACCGCGACGAAGCCAAGATCACCGTCGTCGGCGTGCCCGACCATCCGGGCATTGCCTACCAGATACTCGGCCCGGTGGCCGACGCCAACATCGACGTCGACATGATCGTGCAGAACGTCGGACACGCGAACACCACCGACTTCACCTTCACGGTTCACCGCAACGACTTCGCCAAGGCCATGGAGATCGTCAAGGCCAACGCTATGACCATCGGCGCGCGCGAAGTCACTGGTGACGACAGGATCGCCAAAGTCTCGATCGTCGGTGTCGGCATGCGCTCGCACGTCGGCATCGCGCGCAAGATGTTCGAAACCCTGTCGAAGGAAAACATCAACCTGCAGATGATCTCGACGTCGGAAATCAAAATCTCGGTGGTGGTCGAAGACAAGTACATGGAGCTTGCCGTGCGCGCGCTGCATCAGGCCTTCGAACTCGACAAGGCAACCGCGTGAGGTGGCTTTCCGCCGCGCATTCCGCTACAATGCGCGGCGGTTCGGAGACGTGGCCGAGAGGTTGAAGGTACTCCCCTGCTAAGGGAGCATGCGGGCTTAAACCTGCATCGAGGGTTCGAATCCCTCCGTCTCCGCCAAATTTAGATCGCAGATAGATCCCATCTGTCCAAGATCACCGAAACCGCGTATAATGCGCAACCTTCAAAGCGCCCGTAGCTCAGCTGGATAGAGTACTTGGCTACGAACCAAGGGGTCAGGAGTTCGAATCTCTTCGGGCGCACCATACAAGACAAGGGGTTAGCTTCGGCTAGCCCCTTTTCATTTCAGGCACCGTAGCCAAATCGCAGCCCCTACCCCGTCAAGCGTCGGGAGGCCTGACAGCCGTCCACATAATCAGCCAAGTGTTCACTGGACAGGTGCATAACGCCGACGTCCCCCCGATTCCCGGCCCCCCTGCTCCTGCAAAACGTGGAGCGGGGTTCCTGCCTGAACATACCAATTCGCCCAGGTGTGACCCAAACTGCTGCTTCAAGGGGCGATGAGTATTGAGTATGCGCTTCCCGCAATGGTAAACCGGAATCAACCATGAGCCATAGGCACCAAACGGCTAGTAACAATGTCGTAAATTGACTGCGGTCACACACACAACATTCCGAATAGCAGTCCCCTGGAAGATGCTGTGGCAAGGCCAGACGGTTGGACTATGCTGTTACGGCGTCCATCTTTTCCTAAGCGGAGACACGCACTCGACATAGCGCCCAACAATCCAAGCGGGCGTACGTCCGCGCTACACGGTCCGGCACCGCTTATCAGGTGCTACGTACTTTACGCACCAACTTATCAACTCACCTTAGGAGCCGACAATGACCCAAGCCGAGGTAGTAAGAATTGGACAGCTTGAAGTTAAGTATCTGATAGACGGGGCTGCCCATGGAGATATGGGTCTATTCGAATTGACCGTTCCCGCAGGATCGAATGTTCCGCCTCCCCACAGCCATACGCACAACGAAGAGTGTGTCTACGTACTTGAGGGGACATTGCGCTATTCGGTCGATGACGTTACGCGCGACCTTGGTCCGGGCGACTGGATGCGTACGCCTAAAGGCTCCGTACACGGATTCAGCAACCCTAATGAAGGGGTTGCGCGCGCGCTCATCGCCCTAACACCTGATATCGGTGTGCAGTACTTTCGCGACGTCGCCCGCGTCGTCAATGCTGGAGGGCCGCCAGACCGCACGCAACTCCTTGCAGTGATGGCGCGCTATGGCCTTGTTCCCGCGCCCCTCGACGCGACACATGGTGTAAAAGTAACTCCGCTCGCGACGGAGACCACCAGCTGGGACGGCAAACCGATCGTCTATCCGCAAGGGAAAGCCGAGATGACTGCGCTGCTCGTCGAGATCGCACCGGGCGCGCAGACCGGATGGCATCACCACGTCGTCCCCAACTTTGCCTACATGCTCGAAGGAACGCTCGAACTGACGCTCGATGACGGGCGTGTGAAACTGTTGAAAGCCGGCGAAGAACTCCCCGAAGTGGTAAACCAACCGCACAACGGGCGGAATGTAGGAAGCTCTCCGGCAAAGCTCCTCGTGTTTTATGCAGGTGCCGTAGGCAGCCCTCTGTCAGTAGAGGAAAAGAAGACTATCCTTGAGCGAATTACGACGGCAGGTTTCGACTAAAGAAGGAAGGTGACCAGCCAACCCTGAGGTAGTAAAGGAGAACGTCGACATGAGAAAACGCTCGCTGTTTGTCGCTGCTTTCAGCATTCTGGTCGTGGGGGCCAGCTTCAAGTCATCTGCAGCCCCAATTGAGCAGCCTGCTGCCTACTGCTCCATCAAGACATTAAAGGGTAGTTATACCTATTCGATTCAAGGCTATAGAGGGGGACAGCCCTATGCCTCAAGCGGCCTGTTTTCCTTCAACGGAGCCGGAAAGGTCGCGATCATCTACACAAGCTCCATCGAGCGAACCCAGCTTTCCACAACGGGGACTTACACCGTGAATGACGACTGCTCAGGATCGATGACATTGGCAGCCACGACGGTCAACAATTTCTACCTTAGCCCCACCGGGGACAGCTTCAACTTTGTGAGGGTTTCACAGGATGACGTTATTGGAACAGAGGCCAGGCGGGTGTCCCGGAAGCTGATGGTGAAGCAACCTTGAAATTGGAGTAGGGGGGGTGAGGCCATCCGAATGTCCCTGGTTCGAGCCCAGGACCGGAGCCAAATACAGAAAAGGCTAGTGCTTAGGCGCTGGCCCTTTCCTACTCAGATGCTGTGCTTTGAATGTGCCAGGTTTCTTGCACACGAATAGCCTAGCGTGAGCCACGGGGTGGACGTGGTAATCACCAAGACCGGAAGCCTTCCCGGGTTGGCGATCGTTGAATCTGGAGCCTTTTGGAAGGCTAGTTTTTTTGCTCTCCGATTACGACACGCTCTTACAGTTCTCCCCAGGAACAAGTCCTCAGAGCATTTCCACGACCCACCGGGTTACCGTCGCAGTGGCCAACGCACAATGCTGGCCGCGTGCTTCGCTAAAGGCTTTGTATTCTTCCGGCTTCCACATGTCGTAAGTACGGCCGGTGAAGCTGTGCTGGAGATCCTCGCAGGTTACACCGCCAAATTCATTACGGAAGCGTTCAACCAGTTCCGCTCCTTTCTGAAAGTTGCCGATGAAGCGGCCCTTGTCCAGCTTGTCGCGGTCGCGACCGCGCTTGGAACTCAGCGCAAGGAGCCCACCTGTCAATGCCCCGCAGGCACCCTGGCCACTCAGACCACCTCCCCCCGAAAGGCCATGACTCGCCTTGATGGTGGCATCATCAACAATGCCGATGGTTTCCTGAACCGCTGCTAGAACGCACTGTGGACAGCAACCATAGTCAAGTTCATAGCGTAAAGCCTTCTCATAGGCCAATTCAGCACTTCTGGCTTTCTCTTCCTGGGTCATGGCTTAATTCCTAGAATATTAGATAACGTTAATATAGAGTAGGATCCGCCACGAGAATGGCAAGGATTTATTTGTGCGTTGTTGCGAGGGCAACTATTACACGCAAACCAACATCGAAGTCAGCGCGATGCTGGGATTTGTCATTGAGTTAAGCGGTCTGTTCGCCATTCCGATTTCAAATGGCGCACCATTACTCCATCAGCACCGTCATTCCAGCCTGTTTCATCCGAGTTGGTGAGCCAATCAGGGCAGTAACAACTTGGCTTCCCAGTGCCCAGATTCATCTCTTCGGGCGCACCAAACAAAGCAAAACGGGCTGATTTCAAAAAGGAATCAGCCCGTTTTGCATTCCAACCAGGGATGAACCTGGGGCACCGCACAGCTAATGCCAATGACGTAAATCGCCCCAGTGGAGACCCTGAACTGGGCATGACCGGCAGATTGGTGACGTATAACGACTGCTCAGATTCCAGTGAACGGGCGCTCTACTTATCGATGGCTGACCGTGCAATCCACCCATGCTCAATCGTTCTCGCGTCTCGCAGGCGGAAACCGGATCATGAATGGCAGGAGAAATAGCTCGGGTACGCCCCCCTCGTGTCGGCGCCAATCCAAGCCAATTTGCATGGCGTCGTGGCCATGGAGCGGCTCGGCCCGATAGGTGCGGAAGAGTCTGTCCCACCAGGGGAGAATGATCCCGAAATTATGATTGCTTTCATCAATATCGACAGAATGGTGGACCCGGTGCAAGTCGGGCGTGACCACCAGCCACCGCAGCATCTTTTCGAACGCGGCGGGAAACCGCGCATTGGCATGGCCATACGAGTTCTGCAAGCCAAGCCAGGTTTCATACAGCGCTACGGCCAAAGGAGGGAGACCTGCGCCCGCAATGAGCGCCAGCTCGATGGTCGAGGTTAGGAGCGCTTCCAGAGGATGAAAACGAAACCCTGTGGTGCAGTCGAAGTCCACATCGCTGTGGTGTACGGCATGCACACGCCACAATAGCGCTGATTTGTGCAGCAGCACATGGCCGAGATAGCCAGCCAGATCCAGCGCCAGTAGCCCGAGCGCCAGTCCGATCCAGTATGGGAGCCCCGCGTGGGAGAGCGCCCCCCACCCACGATGCGCTGAGAGGACGCTCCAACCAATGGCCGACGCGGGTAGCACCCAGCGCAGGAACAGGCCGTTGAAGACCAGCCAAAGGACGTTGTTCAGCCATCGCCGGGGCGTGGACACGCGAGCGGAACGAAGGGGACGGAGACCCTCCCAGGTGGCCACCAACCCGAAACCAGCCAGCAAGATGTAGAAACCGAGACTGGCATCGGTCAGATATTCAAGGAGGTCCATCCGTCCCTCGTGAGGCCTACTTCTTCTTGCGATTGCGGGCCCACACCACCAGGCCGCCCACAGCACCGATCGCTAACAGTGACAGCGCACTGGGTTCCGGAAGCGCCGTGGGGGGGCTTGCTACACCTGCATAAGCCGAGAGGCTGGTTAGGCCCAGGATCACTGCAAAAGCTAATCGCTTCATTGGATTCTCCTCGAAATACCCCAAAGCAGGGCTGGATCAACCCCATGCACGATCAATGCCAATATGAAATATATCGCCTTTTCATTGTGTTACTGGGCCGCGCATCATTGCCATCCCTGGCTGTGTAAAGAAATTCGACATCCGATCTTGTTCGCGCCAAATAATTCGGCCGGCTTTGAACGAATTGACACCGCCGTCAGTCGAAGGGCCTTGTGCAGGCAACTTAGAGGTACTCGATTGGAATGAAAGCGTTCTTTCAGATTGTCAACGGCAGATTTGTCATCCCTGCCCTGATTTCCGTGGTATTGGCTGGGTGCGCGAGCAGCCTGATCGAAGTACGGCCAGGGTCCGACCAGGTTGCCGTTGCCGAGCCCAATCAGGTGGACCAATGCAAACCCGTTGGTTCAACCACGGTAAGCGTCCTGGCCGAAGTGGGATTCATCAGCCGAGGTATCGAAAATGTCGATGCCAACCTGCTGCAACTGGCGCGAAATGAGGCCGTGAACCAGGGGGGCGATACGCTTGTGCCTGGAGCAAGACCCGAGATAGGCAAGCGCACTTTTGCGATATACAAATGCCGCCCCTGAGTTCGACATGGGTCGCTGTCCAGGCGACCCTCCAAAGCCTTCTTGACCAATGAAGGTTTTTGGTCGTCCCGCCTGACCTTTAGCGACCGGGCAAACTGTGCCGCTATGGTCGATGAACCAATACGGCATAATTTATCAACCCCGACGCGCCACAATCAAAAAGGCCGGCTCCATAGAGGAGCCGGCCTTTCTTATTTCAACCCTGGGCGATGAGTCCGGGCCCAGGCAACCATCCGCCCCTCGCGCCGGTTAGCCGGTTCTCGCGCCCATCATTGCCTCAGGTGCACAACACTCGCCCCTTGTTACGGTTTGGCGGCCCAGGCTACACAATAGCCCTGGGGAGAAATCTCGGTGTCTCCGGGAAATAGCTTGCAGCCGCCGAGCGCCTTCGGGGTTTTGCCAGGGACGAAATGCATGCAGGTCGCACAATGTTTGTCTCCGTTCGGCTTGTCCTGGTACTTCATCGCGGTGCGCATCGCGGCATTAGTGGCGGCCATCACCTTTCCGGACGCGGCCACCACGGGAATCATGGCGATTGCGGCGCCTCCGATCTTCAGGAATTGTCGGCGTGAAGGTTTAAGATTGTCTTTCATTACTGATCCCTCTTGGTTAGCGGTTAATGAATTACCTTAGGCACTTCCTATGTGCTGACATAACGCCCGGTTCGCCCAAAAACGTCTGCGCAAATCAAGCCGCTATCCAATATACAGCAAAATGAAGCTAATGAAGACAATGCGGTCTTTTTTCCCCATTGCTTGCAAAGCAAGATAGCGCGGCTGCGGCCGGTAGCCTGCCGCGGGAAGACGTGAGTGGCCGCTCGGCGGTCGATCCGCGACGGCGGCCCTCTCATCGGTTGTCTGCTGATTGGCGCACGAGGGCCGTTCCCGTTTCACCGGAACCCACTATATTAAAAAACTGGTTGGTCCGTGACCGAATTTTTCCGTGAGGCGCCGCCTTAAGATTCCACAACGGTAAGGAGGTCTTCCTAGGAGCCACTTGCGGTTGGAATCCCGCATGAACCTGACAACTCGGAAGCAGGGAGCGGGCAAAAATCATCAGGCGCAGCCCTACGTCAATAGTTCTGCGTAATCACCACCAAGCGCCTGCTGGAAAGGACGAAGGAAGTGTGCGATGGACTTTGGTCCCCTCTTTCCGGGAATGCCCAATACAGTGGGCGCCTTGCTGCCTGCCTTGATTTCATTTTGCATTATTCTGGCCAGGCGGGCCCGTTGCGGGCTTGGCACAGCTGACCAGTTTTGGCTGGTCGTGTTTTCCTTCGCACTGTCTGCCGTGCTTGCCAGAGTAACGATTACTCAGGATGAAGCCACGCTGCACGTTGTGCCCGGCGCGACCGTGCTTATATGCTATCTGGTCTGGTCCGGATATTACATTTCGCCTTGCCTGGCTTTCGCCCTGACCTATGGCACCTGCCTGCCTGTCGACTTCTTCCTGGCCCAGGCGTTGATGGGTCCGAGTTTCGATTCCGAGGGAATTGGCGGGGGCGGCTGGTGTGACGGTTTGTTGGTCCTGCCGGCCCTAACTGCACTGGTGGTCATGTATGCCAATAGGCGCATGATCAAGGTGGGGCGTGCCCGATTATTCTGGTACCGCAATGCGCGATGAAGCGTCACCGGGCAAGCCGGACAGGGATAGGGGTTCCCGCGCCTGTCGGATGCCTAGCAGGCGCAAAGGCAACCGGCATTATGATTCTGCCTACTACTCGGGAGACCACTATGAAAATGGTCGGCTTGCTTGTTCTCCTCGTCTCGCTCCCAGCCTTCGCGCAATCTGAAATTTCCGGCCGGGCCCACGTTGTCGACGGCAGTACGATTCGCGTCACCGCCGTTAGCGGAACGATCGAGGTTCGCTTGCAAGGGATGGCCGTCCCGGACAGCCAGCAGCCAGGCGGGAATGAGGCGACAGAATTCCTGGAGCAATACGCGGAAGGCGAGCCGGTACGCTGCGAACTTGACGGGGTCAAATTCGAAAAACACGAGGTCGGGATTTGTTATGTGGCCGGACAGGATATTGCTGCGGCTGTTGTTAGGGCGGGGTTGGCAAGAGATTGTCCCGCATTCTCGGGTGGCAGGTATTGGCCGATCGAAAGGCCGCAGGCACAGAAGCTGTCCTTACCGGACTATTGCAAGTAATGCCCAGTTTCGCCGCCTCGGACACGCCAACCAGCGGGGAGGTAGGGCAATGCTTTTTCTGCCTACCCGGCTCGACAGGCAGAGCGGACCACGAAGATCGTATGCACGTCGGTAGCCGTGGCCCCCTTGACGGTTCACATCGACAGGCGAAAGGACACCGGAAAATGAAGACATTCATATCCGCAGCCATGCTGTGCGCCAGCCTGCTGCTCGCCCCCGGGCCCACCCTGGCCGACAGCGTAGGATGCGTCACAACCGCGTGGAAGTTCATCGGCGCCAACCACAAAGTATGTGTGGATGCGTTCCACGACCCCAAGGTGCAGGGCGTCACGTGTCACGTTAGCCAGGCCAGGACAGGGGGCGTATCCGGCTCACTCGGCCTTGCCCAGGATCCCTCGCAGTTCTCGCTCGCCTGCCGCCAGACCGGTCCGATCGTGCTGCCGCCGAAATTGCCGCGGGAGGAAACCGTCTTCAGCGAAGACACTTCCATTCTCTTCAAGGAAACCCGCGTCATTCGGATGTGGGACAAGGCGAACCAGACCCTCGTCTATCTCGCGATCAGCCGCAAGCTGATCGAGGGTGCGCCTGCCAACAGCCTGTCCACGGTACCCGTCATGCCCTGGGGGATCAGGCCTTAGCCGAGTTCAGATCCCTGACGCCGACTCCGGCCCTCGAGAACAGTCGTTGGAGTGACTCGCCCGCGGGCATCAACGTGCCAGCGCCATGGCCAGGCCGACTGCAGCGACCACGCCCACGATGACCGTGATGCCCGCCAACCACAAGACCCTGACGCGATTGGCCTCGACACGCCGGATCAGCTCGGTGTTCTGATCAGCAAGTGCCTTGATCAGCTCCGTCGACTCGAGCATCTGATCATGCAGGTCGGATATCGCCGCTTCAGCCGCCGCCAGTTGCGTCTGGAGCAGAGCAATGGATCGCGCTTCTGGAGAAAGCGCAGGCTGTGCGCGTGCGGCTGGCACGTCCAGTGCCGGCTGCTTCCTGGAAACGGTATCCCAGAGCTTCTTCGCCCCCTCGGCGACTTTCGGCGCATTGCGTATGACGTCGCTCCAGGGAACCAGCTGAATGATGGAAAGCCAACCGATCGCCATGTACCAATCCTTCCGGAAAGTGGGTTTGTCTGACCGCCGTTCAATGCCCACACGGGTCCGGATCCCCTTGGGCCATCAGGACATGATGGGCGATGGCCAGGGTCGTCCGTAAATCGGGCATTTAATGGATTCTATCCGACCGCCCGTTCGGGGTGCGCCAAGGTCGCCAGACACCGAAAGACAGGTGCGGAAACCCGCCTGGTTGTTTGTCGCAGGGCTGCATGCTCTCTGCCGTCCCGCCCCCGGAGCCGTCCTTGAGGAACGGGGCAGCCGATCATCCAGTCGATCGGCGGATAGACTCGTGTAGAAATGCAGAGCAGCATAGTGAGCAATGCGAACCCGATCAAACCGGCGCATCGTGCCCCGAGTTCGCCAACCACCGAGGAGCATGGCAATGCTGACCTTCCTGAGCGTGGCCTTGTTGATCTATGGATCGATGCACCTCTATGCGCTTGGCAAGCTGTGGCTGAGCTTTCCGCATTCTCTGGCTGTGGGCCTGGCGCTGACCCTGGCTGGCATCGCCCTGACCTTCTCCCCGCTGCTTGTCTGGTTCCTGGAAAGGCAAAGCTGGCACCGCGCAACCGTCGCCACCGCCTGGCTGAGCTACACGTGGATGGGCTATTTGTTCCTGTTTGTTTGCATCGGCCTGTTGTTCGACTTCGGCCATGCGCTCGCCACCCTGCTGAAGTTCAACTGGCCCCTGAGCGAGACGGCGGCATTCCGGGTTGTGGCCCTGCTCGCACTTGCGCTGCTCGGCTACGGATTTGTCGAAGCGCGGCAGATTAGGATCGAAAAAGTAGACATCGCTACACCCAAACTCGCATCCGGCCACGTCACCATCGTACAGATTTCCGATCTGCACCTCGGCATCATGCTGGGAAGCAGATTTCTAGACCGCATCGTCGCCAAACTGCACGCGCTCAAGCCCGACATCGTCGTGGCGACGGGAGACATCGTCGATGGCCAGGGCGATGACCTTGCCGCACTTGCCCGCACCTTGCGGGCCTACACGCCGCCACTCGGCGCATACGCCGTCACCGGCAATCACGAAACCTATGCCGGGCTGGAAAGCTCGCTGCAGTTTCTGCGCGAAGCGGGCTTTAGCGTGTTGCGCGGTGAATCGGCCAAAGCAGGCGGCATCGTTCTGGTAGGCGTCGACGATCCCAGCGCAATACCTCCGCAGCACGCCGGGGCGGATGCCCGCAACGCGCTCGCTTCGGCCACGGCGAATGACTTCATCGTCCTGCTCAAGCACCAGCCGGTGGTCGATCGCGACATGCCTTTCGATCTGCAACTCTCCGGCCATATCCATGGCGGGCAGATATTCCCGTTCGTCTATCTGACGCGGCTGTTTTATGGCGTGCACGCGGGCCTCACCAAACTGGCCGATGGGCGATGGCTGTATATCAGCCGCGGCACCGGTACGTGGGGGCCGCCGATACGCCTGTTTGCCCCGCCCGAGATCACGCTGATCACGATAGCGAGTGCAAATGAACGATCGTCGGCCGGACTCCGCGAAGGCCGCTCCAAATGATTGGCCGGGAAATAGCTGGCGCATAATCCGGAGGCCGCAAGCGCATCACGGACGATCGTCCCGGCGCTTGATGGATGGAGCGGCGGATATAAGGTGATCGTGTTCCCTGGCCCCTGAAGACGTGCGTGACCGGCAGGCCCATTGCGCCCTGCTCGGCAAGCGCCAGGCCGAATCGCACCGGGAAACCCCTCAGGTGTGGCTCAGGTCGAAGTGGTCGAGTGAGCGGCAAGAGAAAGCGCTTGCGGCTCCGCAATTCGCCCGGCTTGCGGCGCAGCGCCCCTTTTCGGGGCCAGCCGCATCAACTAGACATGCGGCGTGACAGGCGGTGATGCCCGAGCCGCACTGGTGCACGACCTCGGAGGCTGCGAAAGGCGGCAGCAGGGCCTCGAACTCGGCGCGCAGGGCCTCGGAGGG
>JBLMYH010000319.1:0-4752 GCA_050258175.1 Hyphomicrobiaceae bacterium | reverse complement strand
GAGAAAGTCGAGGACCTCGCGTGGCGCAGCCTGCCGGTCAACGAGCGGCTCTCGCATGCGCTGGTGCAGGGCATCACGCAATACATCGTTGAGGACACCGAGGATGCGCGCCAGCAGGCCGAGCGCCCGCTGCACGTGATCGAAGGCCCGCTGATGGCCGGCATGAACATCGTCGGCGACCTGTTCGGCGCCGGCAAAATGTTTCTGCCGCAGGTGGTGAAGTCGGCCCGCGTAATGAAGCAGGCCGTTGCCCACCTGATCCCCTACATCGAAGCCGACAAGAAGGCCGGCGACGCGCAGAGCGCGGGCAAGATCGTCATGGCGACGGTGAAGGGCGACGTGCACGATATCGGCAAGAACATCGTCGGCGTCGTGCTCGGCTGCAACGGCTATGACATCGTCGACCTCGGCGTCATGGTGCCGGCGCAGAAGATCCTCGACGCGGCCCGCGAACACAAGGCCGACATCATCGGTCTGTCCGGCCTCATCACGCCCTCGCTGGAGGAGATGGCGCACGTCGCGCGCGAGATGCAGCGCCAGGGTTTCACCCTTCCGCTGCTGATCGGCGGCGCGACGACCTCGCTCGCGCACACCGCGGTCAAGATCGAACCGAACTACGAATCACCGGTCGTCTACGTGAAGGATGCCTCGCGCGCGGTCGGCGTCTGTACCCAGTTGCTGTCGCGCGAGCTGCGCACTGCGTTCGCTGCCGAAATCAGGGCGGACTACGCCAAAACGCGCGAGCGCCATCTCAGGCACAAGTCCGACACCGTGCGCCTCCCGCTGGCCGAGGCGCGCGCCAACAAGTTCAGGATCGACTGGGCCAGCTACACGCCGCCGGTGCCCAAGCAACCCGGCATTCACGTGCTGAAGGCCTACGATCTGGCCAAACTCGCCGAGGTGATCGACTGGACGCCGTTCTTCGCATCGTGGGAACTGCACGGCAAGTTCCCGAAGATCCTCGACGACGCGGTCGTCGGTATTGAGGCGAAGAAGCTCTATCACGACGCCCAGGCGATGCTGCAGAAGATGATCGCGGAAAACTGGGTGGAGGCGCGCGCCGTGTTCGGCCTGTTCCCGGCCAACACGGTGAATGATGATGACATCGAGGTCTATGCCGACGAGTCGCGCGCAAACACGCTGATGACCTGGCACAACCTGCGCCAGCAGATGAAGAAACCCGAAGGCCGCGCCAACCTGTGCATCGCCGACTTCGTCGCGCCCAAGGCCAGCGGGCTGAAGGATTATCTCGGCGCCTTCGTCGTCACCGCCGGCATCGGCGAGGACGCGCGCGCCAGGGCGTTCGAAGCCGCCCACGACGACTACTCGGCCATCCTGTTCAAGTCGCTGTGCGACCGCCTCGCCGAGGCTTTCGCCGAGCACCTGCACCTGCGCGTACGCCGCGAATTCTGGGGCTACGCCAGCGAGGAAGCGCTCACCAATGACGACCTGATCGCCGAAAAGTACCTGGGAATCCGTCCGGCGCCCGGCTACCCGGCCTGCCCCGAGCACAGCGAGAAAGCGGGCCTGTTCGAGGTGCTCGACGCTACCGCCAGCATTGGTGTGGTGCTGACCGAGAACTTCGCCATGTGGCCGGGCGCTGCGGTATCGGGCTTCTACCTGTCGCACCCCGACAGCCAGTATTTCGCCGTGGCGAAGATCGAGCGCGACCAGGTCGAGGACTACGCCCGCCGCAAGGGCTGGACGCTGCAGCAGGCAGAACGCTGGCTTGCGCCGAACCTGGCCTACCAGCCCGCTTGACCGGAGGCCGGCTGCCGAGACGCAGGGCTTACCAGCCCTGCTGCAGCATCTTCTCGAGCCAGAACAGACCGATCACAGTCTTGGTCTCGCAGATTCTTCCGCTGCGCAGCCAGTCCATCGCCTCGCCGAACGGCAGACGGAAGATTTCGAGGAACTCGTCGGGATCGCGGCCGTGGTTGCCCGGGGTCAGCCCGCGCGCCAGATAGAAGGCCAGGCGCTCGTCGGAATAGCCGATGCAGGGATAGATCGTGGTGACTTCCCGCCACGCTGATGCCGTATAGCCCGTTTCCTCTTCGAGTTCGCGCTTTGCGCAGCTCAGGTCGTCCTCGCCGGCGTCGATCTTGCCCGCTGGCAGCTCGATGAAGTCACGGCGCAACGGATAGCGGTGCTGGCGTTCAAGCAGCAGGTCGCCGTTGTCGAACAGCGGGATGATAACGACAGCGCCCGGGTGGACGATGTATTCGCGCGTCGACTCCCTGCCATCGGGCAGGCGCACGCGGTCGCACTTGACGTGCATCAGCCGCCCCCTGAAGACGGTTTCGCTCGCCAACTCGGTTTCGGTCAGCGTGGGTGCTGGCGTTTCATCCGAAGGGGTATCTCTAGGGACGGCGTCGTTACAGCCACGATCCGCCCCTAGCGGATGCTGGTCTGGGATGTTGTTTTTCATGGACGTCATGATACCGAGCGTGCCCGGCAAAAAAAATGCCGGGTTCTTGCGAACCCGGCAGAATTGAGGAGACACGTTCCTCATTGCGGAGAACTTCTGCTTGCTGCAAGACAGCAAGCCCGTTCATCCTACGAAGCGGAACAAAATCTGGCTATACAACTTTAGTTGTAGGCGTACAGCAAGCCAATGATCAATAAGGATTTTATTTTAGGAGCCGCCCCATAATGCCATCTTCCCGTCGGCTCCGCCCCTCCTGACGGAACGAATCCGCCCGCTTGAGCATGCGGATCGCGCCATCAGCAGCGGGCTTTGAGTGTCTCGCGCAGGGCGGAGTACTGCCGGCGACTGACCATCAACCGTTCATCCAGCCCGTCCAGGCGCAGGAAATGGCCCTCCTCCTCGCCGGCCAGCTTGCCGATTTCACGGATACGCGCGCGTGCCACCAGGCAGTTGCGGTGGATGCGCACGAAAGCGTTCTCCCATTCGGTTTCCAGACGGGTCAGCGATTCCTCAATGAGAAATTCGCGCGCGGCGGTGCGCACGGTGACGTATTTGAGTTCCGCCTTGAGATACAGAATGTCCGCCGCGGGAATCAGCACGATGCGGCCCTTTTCGTTGACCGAAAGATGCGTGCGCGCCTTGGGGTGCGCGGCCCGCAACCGCTCCAGCACGCTGTCGCTCAAACTGTGCGCCCGCGACAGGGCACGCACCAGACGGTCGGCACGCACCGGCTTCAGCAGGTAGTCGACGGCATTGAGGTCGAATGCCTGGCAGGCGTAGGCCTCGTAGGCGGTGCTGAAGATAATGGCCGGCGGCTTGTCCAGTGTATTGAGATGGGTGGCGCACTCCAGACCGTCCATGCCGGGCATGCGGATGTCGAGCAGGACCGCATCGACCGGTAGTTGCTGCACCCGGTCCAGCGCCTCCAACCCATTGTCGGCCTCGCCGACCACCTCGACCGGCAACTGGCCAGCGCAATCCGCCAGCACATCGCGCAGACGGCGCCGCGCAGGGGCCTCGTCATCGACGATGAGGACGCGCAGGGGTAGGGGCGGGCTGGGTGCGTTCACGGGTGTAGGGGATCACGATGTGCACCTGATAAACGGCACCCAGCGGTTCCAACTTGAGTTGGGCGTCGAGGTCGAAATGCAGCAACAGGCGTTCGCGGATATTCGCCAGCGCAATGCGGTTGCCTTTGTGATGGCTGGCATCAGTGGCAATTGGATTGCGCACCACGATGTGGACCTTGTCGGCGCTGCGGTAGAGATTGAGGCTGATTTCACCACCGTCCGCTAGCGGTTCGATCCCGTGGTACACCGCGTTTTCCACCAGCGGCTGGATCACCAGCGGCGGAATCAGCGCGTCGGCCGGCATTTTGCCGATATGCCAGGCCACTTGCAGGCGGTCGCCCAGACGCAGTTGCTCCAGTTCCAGATAGGCACGGGTGAGCGCGACTTCATCCTCCAGCGGTGCCAGCTGACGGGCATCGCCCATCAGGGCGCGGAACAGGTCAGCCATGTTTTCCAGCGCGTGCTCGGCGCGGCGCGGATCGCTGCGCACCAACGACAGCACGGCATTCAGGCTGTTGAACAGGAAATGGGGACGGATGCGCGCCTGCAGGGCCTGCAGCCGCGCCTCGGTGATCGCTGGCGAAAGCGCGCGCGCGCGCAGGTTGAAATAGGCCAGCAGGCCCGTACCGAGCAGCAAGGCAAACACCGCCACGCCGGGCGGAGGGACCGGCTGCGGACCGCTCAGTAGTGGATTCAGCCAGAGCGTGACCAACACCGGCACCGCCACCCCCAGCCCCAGCGCGAACCCTACCCCCTGCCGGTAAGGCCGGCTGCGCAGCCAGCGTCCGGCCGTACACAGCACGAGCAGGGTCAGCAGCAACGCCGGCTGTGCGAGCGCGGACAGCGCGATGAACTCCGCCCAGAACGCCTGCGCATCCTCCGCGCGCGCCACCACGCCGGCAACTAGCGCCGCTTCCACCGTCAGCGCGATGCGCAGGTTCACCCCCAGGTGACAGAAGTTCGGCAATTCGACCTGCCGGTTGTTATGATTCTTTCTTTTCATCCCCGTTTTTTGCCCCATGAGCACGTCATCGACGCCGCCGGCCGGCGAACCCGCCGCCTGGTCCGGCCGCTTTTCCGAGCCGGTTCCCGAAATCGTCAAGCGCTACACCGCGTCGATTCCCTTCGATTATCGGCTGGCCGAGTTCGACATTCAGGGTTCGCTTACCCACGCTGCCATGTTGCACCACGTCGGCGTGCTCACCAAGGACGATCTGGAAGCGATCCGGCACGGCATGGCCGAGCTGCTGGCCG
>JBLMYH010000318.1:0-5847 GCA_050258175.1 Hyphomicrobiaceae bacterium | reverse complement strand
GCGTCATGCCATCGTGCAGCAGGTGGTGGCGCTGGTGAACCATCCCGATGCGCGGCGACTGCACGCCTGAGCGGGTGGTGCAACGGCGCGCGCCGAGCAGGGCGTGAACGCGGGCGGGCGCTAATCCGAGACCGATTTCAGGTCAGCGAAGAGGGTATTCAGGGACTCGGCCAGCGTGGGATGGGCGAAGATGGCGTCGCGCAGGCGGGTGTAGGGGATGCCGCCCAGCATGGCCAGTTGCAGCATGGCCATCAGTTCGCCGCCCTGCAGGCCGAGGACGGCGCACCCCAGTACCTGCCCGCTGTCGGCATCCACGACGGCCTTCATGAAGCCGCGCGCCTCGCCCGCCTCCAGTGCCCTGGCCACGTGGCCCATGGACAGGCGGGCCAGCAGAATGCGGCGCCCGCTCTCCTTCGCCTGGCGCTCGGTGAGGCCGACGCGTCCCAGTTCGGGATCGATGAACACCGTGTAGGGGACGAGCCGCCCGTCCACCGTGGCATTGCCCTTGTCCAGCAGATTGCTCTTGAGCACCCGGTAGTCGTCGTAGGCAATGTGCGTGAACGCAGGGCCGCCCTTGACGTCGCCCATCGCATAGACGCCCGGAACGTTGGTCTCCAGCCGCGCGTTTACGCGGATGAAGCCCGCGCCATCCTTTGCCACTCCCGCCGCGGCGAGGTTGAGGTCGTCGCTGTTGGGGATTCTGCCGGCGGCGACCAGGAGATGGGAGCCCCGCAACTGCCGGCGTCCGGACGGCGTCTCCAGGCCTAGCACGACATCGCCGCCGCTGCGACGCGCACTCACCACGTCCGCGTCGAGATACACGTCGATTCCGTCCTCCACCAGGATCTCGCGCACCGCTTGCGCCACGTCCGCATCCTCCCTCTGCATCAACTGCGGTCCGCGCTGGATGATGCTGACCCGGCTGCCGAAGCGGCGGAACATTTGCCCGAACTCCAGTGCGACATAGCCGCCGCCGATGACCAGCAGGTGCAGCGGCAGGGTATCCAGCGCGAGGATGGACGAGGCATCCAGAAACGGCACCTGGTCGAGACCGGGAATGCGCGGGATCGCTGCCCGCGTCCCGGTGTCGATGAAGACATGGCCGGCGGCAAGCCTGCGGCTGCCACCGGATTCCAGCCTCGCGACAACGGAATGGGCACCGTCGAAAACAGCGTGGCCGAAAATGAGTTCCACCTGGTCAGCGTCTTCCAGCGCCGCGCGCACGCCGTCGCGGAAGCGGCTGACGATCGCATCCTTGCGCTGCAGGACGCGGGCCAGGTCGACTTCCACCGCATCCGCTCGCACCCCGTACTCACTGGCACGCCGGGCGAGATAGGCCACCCGCGCGCTGGCGGCCATGGCCTTGGTCGGCGTGCAGCCGAAATTGATGCAGGAACCGCCGACCTGCTTGCGTTCGATGACGGCAGTTTTCCATCCCGCCTGACCAAGGGCGGTGGCCAAGGGCTTGGCGGCTTGCCCGGTGCCGATGAGGATGGCGTCGAATTGTTCGTACTCGGAAGCTTGTGGGTTCACGGCGTTTCCTTCGGTGACGATTGCGCCGCTGTCAGCCAGGTTCAGACCCGATAGCGGCTCCTGGTCGGCCCGCGTCCGGAGGCGAACGCAGGCTTTCAACATAGTTCACGTGCCCCCGATCGGCGCCGTTCGGGTGCAGGCTGTTGCGCCGGCCGCCTATGATGGGAAATGTCCGCGAAATGATCAGAGCGGCGGAGAAGGGGGAAATGCGTGGAGTGTTTGTCCATCAGCGCTACGAGCAGGTCTGCATCGAGCATGGATTCAGGCACCTCGTCGTGCCGGTGCGCACCATCGGCCGTCATCTCGCCGACGTGTCGGTCAGGCATGGCATGCTCGGGTTCTCCGCCATGATCGCGGGCGAAGCGGTGCTTGCCCTTGCGGCCGGCGCAGCAGACGCAATGGCCATTGCGGAACCGGGGTCGCCCGACGGGACCCACATCGTCTACCGCGCGGACCGCTGCAGCTTGCCCGGGTCCGGCGACGGGCTGCGCGCGTGCGACGAAGTCGTCACCATCAGCCACAGCCACAAATCGTCGAAGCTGGAACAGCGCGGGGGGCGCAACCGGCAGAACGGGACCGCAGCGCCATGAAGCTCTATGTCGGCACCAGCGGCTACGCCTACAGGGAATGGAAGGGCAGCTTCTATCCGCATGACCTGCCGGCGAAACGCATGCTCCAGTATTACGGCGAGCGTTTCCGCGCGGTCGAAATCAACAGCACCTTCTACCGCATGCCCACGGCAAAGCTGTTGCAGGCCTGGGCGAGCGACGTGCCGGACGATTTCAGGTTCGTTCTCAAGGCCTCGCAGCGGATCACGCACCTGCAGCGGCTGCAGAACGCAGACGAGGCGGTTGGGTATTTGCTTGATGTCGCGGGCGCGCTCGAGCAGCGCCTGGGCGCGCTGCTGTTCCAGCTGCCGCCGAACCTGAAGAAGGACGTGCGGCGGCTCGACACGTTTCTAAGCCTGTTGCCGGCGTCGCGGCGCGTGGCGTTCGAATTCCGCCATCCGTCGTGGTTCGACGACGAGGTGTTCGGGTTGCTGCATGCGCATCGGGCTGCGCTATGCATCGCCGAGACCGAGGGCGAGGGCGAGGTGCCGGTCGTGGCGACCGCGGACTGGGGCTACCTGCGCCTGCGGCGACCCGATTATGACGAGGTGGCGTTGCAGGCGTGGGTGCAGCGCGTGCAGCGCCAGGATTGGCGGGAGGCGTTCGTGTTCTTCAAGCACGAGGAGGCGGGCAGGGGGCCGCAACTGGCACAGCGCTTTTCGGCGTTGGCTGCCTAGGCCTCAGTCCCGCTCAGCCGGCGATAGCGCGCCAGATGGCGCAGCGCGTCTTTCTGCCGGCCTTGTGCCTGGTACAGGCGGGCCAGGTTGTAGTGGCAGTCGGCCAGGGCGGCATCGTCGCAGAGCGCGTACTCGTAGGCGCGTGCGGCCTCGTCGATGCGCCCCGCGTCTTCCAGCAGAACGCCGAGGTTGTAGTGCAACAGGGCGTCGCTGCCGCAGGCGCTCAAGCACCCGCGATAGACGCGCTCGGCTTCGTTCGGGAAGCCGCCTTCATGCAGCAGGCGACCGAGATTGGTGGCGGCGCCGGCGTGCGCCGGGTCCGCGGCGAGCGCCTGCACATAGGCATCCTGGGCGGCCTCGCTATCCAGCGCTTCGAGAACCGCGCCACGGCTGAACCACTCTTCCGCAAGGGCCTTGTCCGCTTCGATGCGGTCGGTCAGGCTGAGCGTGCCGTTGGCCAGCTCGACCTCGAGCGCGAGCAGATACTGCCCGGAATCGGCCTGCCAGCGCGCGCCGCCTTCCTGCACGATGACGCGGTCGCCCATCGCGCCGATGCGCAATCCGGACAGCGGCACGCTGTCCGGCAACTGGGCGCGCAGCTGCCGCAGCGAACGGATGACGCGGCGCGGCGACAGGTCCGCCCGGGTCAGCGCCCAGGCCGTGCGCAGCACGATCAGGTCCTGGAACGAGAACAGGAAGGCGCCGCGCGGGCCGCGCGCCGGCGTGACGAAGCCGGCCTGGATCAAGCCGCGGATGGTGCTGCGCGGCAGCTGCAGCAGCTTCTCGACCGTGCGCAAGCCGTATTGCGACATGGGCGATCCCGCTTATTTTTTCGCGGCGGCGCGGCCGGCCGGGTGGGCCGCCGCGGCCCGCTTGGGGGGTCTGCGGGTTCCCTCGAGCGGGGCAACCGCAGCCCCTTTCTTTTCGAGGCTCAGGCGCAGCGCTTCCATCAGGTCGATGATCTGCGCACCGCCAGCCGCCTCTTCGGGAACGGTGATTTCCTGGCCTTCCACCTTCTTCTCGACGGCGGCTTCGATCCGCTCGCGCACCGCGTCGGTGTAGGCTGCGGGGTCGAAGCCCGCCACACTCTGCTGCTCGATCAGCTGGCGGGCGAGCTTGAGCTCGGCTGCCTTCACTTCGACGCTTGGAATCTCGAGCTCGCCGATCGCCCGTACGTCTGCCGCGTAGAGGAGCTGCTGCATGACCAGCCCGCCGTCGAAGGGCCGCAGCATCACGACGTGCTGCTTGCCGTGACTGGCCCAGCGTCCCAGTGCGCAACGACCGGCAGCGTGCAGTGCCTGCACGAAAAGCGCGTAGGGCTTGGCGCCGCCCTTGTCGGGCGCGAGGTAGTAGGCCTTGTCGAAGTAGATCGGATCGACCGATTCGATCGGCACGAACTCGGTGATCTCTACTGCGCGCGAGCCGGCTTCCTCCAGCGCCTTGAGCTCGTCAGGGGCGAACATAACGTACTGGTCCTTGGCGAATTCGTAGCCCTTCACGATATCGTCGCTCGGAACCACGACATTTTCCTTCGCGCACAGGTACTGCTGCTTGAGCCGCGAGCCGCAGCCCTTGTGCAGGAGGTTGAACGCAATGCTCTTGCTGGAGGTGGCGCTGTAGAGCTTGACCGGGATCGCCACCAGGCCGAAGGTGACCGTCAATGAGCTGATGGATCGTGCTGTCATGGCTCCTCCTCGAGGTGGGCTAGGTCCGCGCCAGCGTCCGCTCGAGGCTTTGCTTGCGGGAGAGCGCGTCGTGCCAGGGATCGCCGCTTTGCGCCAGGCGCTGCGCGACGTTGGCGAGGTTGAAATCGAGCGGGTGCGCCGTCTGCAGCGCTTCCCAGCTGAGTGGCATGGAGACCGGTGCGCCGGGCAGGCCGCGGGGCGAGTAGGCGGCGGCGAGGGTCTTGCTGCGCGTATTCATAGTGTAGTCAAAGAAGATCTTTCCGGTGCGCCGGGCGATGCGCCAGTCCATGGTGACGAGATCGGGGTGCTGCCGCAGCAGATGGCGGCCGATCAGGCCGCACACCTCGCGCACCGCGGCAAAGTCGAGGGTGCGCTCGATCGGAACGAAGACGTGCAGGCCGGTCTTGCCGGAGGTTTTCACCAGCGAATCGAGCCCCATCGCCTGCAGCACCTCGCGCAGCCGGAAGGCGGCTTCCTTGCCCTTGTCGAAGGCGGCGGCGCTGTACTCGGGCTCGGCGCCGGCGGCCTCGTTGCCGGAATAGATGTAGGGATCGAGGTCGAACACCAGATAGTCCGGGTAGTTCAGCACCGAGCGCTCGAGCGCGGCCGACGAACCGGCGTAGTCGGTGCCATGTCCCGGGGCATCCGCCCCGACTTTCGCCCGCGAATGCCAGACGTGGAATTCGAGCGTGCCCGACTGGCCGAGCCACAACAGGGTTGGCAGGTTGTTGCACAGGAGGTAGTCGTGCTGCTCGTCGCGGCTTTCCGAAAAAACCGTGACCGACTCGGCGAACGCCGGCAGCGGATTGCCCCAGTGTTTCTGGAAGAAGCGCTCGCCGGCGACGCCTTCCGGCATGCGGATCATGGTCAGCGGGCGGTCGGCGAGGTGCGGCAGGAAATACGGCGAAATCCGCGCCAGGTAGCGCAGCAGGTCGCGCTTGGTGAACGCGGGCTGCTTCAGCGCCTGGTCGGCCGGCCAGTAGATGCGGTCGAGATGGGTCAGGCCGACGCGGTGCTCGCCGAGCGCCAGCGTGAACGCCTGGCGCGGGTCGTCGAGCTGGCGCAATACCGCGCCGACCGCGCTGTCGGCCGGGGCGGCGCGCGGCTGCGGCGCGCCGCCCCGCACCGCGTTCGGGTCGACGTCGTCGCGCAGGCGCAGGAATACCGGCGCGCGCAGATAGCCGTCCGGGGTCCATTCCGCAAACTTCACTTCAGCCACGGCTGCGGGGCGCAGCCAGACGACGGCGCGGCGCAGCGGTGGCCGCTCGGCGAAGGGCTGGCGCTCCGTCTCGAGCGGTGCGAAGCGCTGCTTCAAATTCGCCAGCATCGCCGCGTCGAAGCCGC
>JBLMYH010000317.1:0-7116 GCA_050258175.1 Hyphomicrobiaceae bacterium | reverse complement strand
GCAGATCGTCCACATCGATACCGGGGCGGCGAGACCCCTGAACGCCTGGGTGCGCGGCACCAACAGCCGGCTTCCCGAGGCGGTGGTGGTGCGTTGGGCGCAGGAGGTCTCGCCCGATTTTCACGCCCGCTTCTCCGCCTTCGCCCGGACCTACCGTTATATTCTCTACAACTCCCCGGTGCGTCCGGCGCTTGATGCCAATCGGGTCGGGTGGTTCCATCTGCCTTTGGACGCAAAGGCGATGGGCGCGGCCGCCTGTCGGCTGCTCGGCGAGCATGACTTTTCCGCTTTCCGCGCTGCCGAATGCCAGGCCAAGTCACCGGTCAAGACCCTGCACACAGCCAAGGTCTTGCGAGACGGTCCCTATATCGTGTGCGAATTTCGCGCCAATGCCTTTCTGCACCACATGGTGCGCAATATGGTGGGCGCTCTGGTGTGGGTCGGTACCGGAAAGCGTCCACCAGAATGGGTCACAGAGCTACTCGCGGGCGGCGATCGGTCCCATGCAGCCCCGACCTTCGCCGCCAGCGGGCTGTATCTCTCTGGAGTCGACTACGATGCGCGCTGGCGGCTGCCCGACGATGGCCGTATCATCGCCCCTTCACCGCGAGCACTGCGTTAGCCATGTCGAGAACCCGGATCAAGATCTGCGGCATTACCCGTGGCGAGGACGCCGAGGCTGCTTTTGCTCTGGGGGCTGATGCCATCGGTCTCGTGTTCTATCCGCACAGCCCTCGCTGCGTGAGCATCGAGCAGGCAAGAAACGTGTGCCGTGCACTGCCGCCGTTCGTCACGGTGGTCGGACTCTTTGTCAATGCGCGGCCGCAGTGGGTGCGGGAGATCCTTGGCGCTCTACCGATCCATCTGCTGCAATTCCATGGCGAGGAGAGTGAGGCGGACTGCCGACGCTACGGCGTACCCTACATCAAGGCGGCGCGGGTGAGGCCGGGCCTCGATTTGATAGAATACGGCCGGTCGTTTGCCTCGGCGCAGGGGCTGTTGCTCGATGCCTATGTCGAAGGGCACGGTGGTGCCGGCAAGACGTTTGATTGGTCGCTGATTCCGAACCGGCTGCCGTTGCCGGTGATCCTGTCTGGTGGGTTGCACCCCGGCAATGTTGCCGACGCGGTCCGCGCCGTACGACCGTGGGCGGTCGACGTCAGCACCGGTGTGGAAGCCGACAAGGGCATCAAGGACGCGCGCAAGATCGCCGAGTTCATAGCAGGAGTCAAGGATGGGGATGGTCGATCTGCCTTACAACTTGCCTGACGGACGTGGGCATTTCGGTCCCTATGGCGGTGTATTCGTTGCCGAGACCCTGATCGGGGCGTTGGATGAACTGCGTGCGGCGTATGACGCGGCGCGTAAGGACGCCTCGTTCCGTGCCGAGTTCGAATACGAACTCAAGCATTATGTCGGACGACCTAGTCCGGTCTACCACGCGAAGCGCTGGTCGCAACTCCTCGGTGGGGCGCAAATCTACCTCAAGCGTGAGGATCTCAACCACACGGGTGCCCACAAGATCAACAACTGCATCGGTCAGGCGCTCTTGGCCCGGCGCATGGGTAAGCCGCGGGTCATCGCCGAGACCGGCGCGGGCCAGCACGGTGTGGCGGCGGCCACGGTCGCGGCACGCTACGGCATGGAGTGCGTCGTCTACATGGGCTCCGAGGATGTCGTGCGCCAGGCTGCAAACGTCTATCGCATGAAGCTGCTGGGTGCGACGGTGGTTCCCGTCGAATCCGGTTCAAGGACGTTGAAGGACGCGCTGAACGAGGCGATGCGCGACTGGGTGACCAACGTCGGCGACACCTTCTACATCATCGGCACGGTGGCAGGGCCCCATCCCTATCCGATGATGGTGCGCGATTTCCAAACCGTCATCGGCGAGGAATGCAGGACGCAGATGCCCGAGTTGGCAGGGCGGCAGCCCGACTACGTCATCGCATGCGTGGGAGGCGGCTCCAATGCCATGGGAATATTCTATCCCTACATCACCGATATCTCGGTCAAGCTGGTCGGGGTGGAAGCTGCCGGCTATGGCCTTGAGACCGGCCGACATGCGGCCTCGCTGATCGCTGGACGGCCGGGCGTGTTGCACGGCAACCGAACCTACCTGCTCCAGGACGAAGGCGGTCAGATTAGGGAAACGCATTCCGTCTCCGCTGGCCTGGATTATCCGGGAGTCGGGCCTGAGCACGCCTGGCTCAAGGATTCGGGCCGCGCGCAATACGTGGCCGTGACTGACGACGAGGCGCTGGCCGCGTTCCACGACCTTTGCCGCTATGAGGGTATCATCCCCGCGCTGGAATCGGCCCACGCCCTGGCCCATGCCAAGAAGCTTGCTGCCAACCTTCCCGCCGACACGGTTCTGCTGGTCAATCTCTCCGGCCGCGGGGACAAGGACATGCACACCGTGGCGGAGAAATCCGGCATCGAGTTTTGATGGAAAGAGCTGCCGCAGCGACCCAGGGGTGCCAGCAGCGCTGGCCGGTGTTTGCAGTGCTTTGCGTCTCCGTGCCTTTGTGGTGAAAGAATCTCTTCCATGTCCCGCATTCAGACAACGTTCGAACGACTGCGCGGTCAAGGCCGCAAGGCGCTGATTCCTTTTATCACGGCCGGCGATCCCGATCCCGCGCTGACGCTGCCGCTGATGCACGCGCTGGTGGCAGGGGGGGCCGACATTATCGAACTGGGTGTGCCCTTCTCCGATCCGATGGCGGACGGCCCGACCATCCAGCGCGCGTCCGAGCGGGCGCTGAAACACGGCGTTACCCTCAGCCAGGTGCTCAATGTCGTGGGCGAGTTCCGCCGCGACGACCACGCTACACCCGTCGTCCTGATGGGCTACGCCAATCCGATCGAGGCCATGGGCGTACCGGTGTTCGTGCGCGAAGCCGCCGCCGCCGGCGTAGACGGCGTGCTGGTAGTGGACTACCCGCCGGAGGAATGCGAGGAGTTCGGCGCGTCGGTGAAAGCCGCCGGCATGGACCCGATCTTCCTGCTCGCGCCTACGTCCGCCGAAGAACGATATCGCCAAGTCGGCAGGGTCGGCAGCGGCTACATCTACTACGTGTCCCTCAAGGGGGTGACGGGAGCGGGCCATCTCGACTTGATCGACGTCGCGGCGCGCCTGCCTCGCATTCGTGCCGCCGTCGGCATGCCGGTGGGTGTCGGCTTCGGCATTCGCGACGCTCAGAGCGCAGCGCGCATCGCTGCCGTCGCCGATGCTGTCGTCATCGGAAGCCGGCTGATCGAGGAGTTGGAGGGTGCTCCCCGTGAGCAGGCAGCGGCGCGTCTGCGCACCTTTCTTTCCGGAGTGCGCGCAGCCATGGACTCCCGGGCGGTGGCGATGGAGAGCAAGCCGTGAGCAGTTGGCTGCAAAAGCTGCTGCCGCCCAAGATCAAGCGCTCCGAGACGGGGAACCGCAAGACGGTTCCGGAGGGTCTGTGGTGCAAGTGCCCGGCGTGCGAAGCGGTTCTCTATACCTCCGACCTGGAGAACAACCTCAGCGTCTGCCCTAAATGCGGTCATCATCACCGCCTCAAGGCCCGCGCTCGCATCGACCTGCTGCTCGACGCCGAAGGTCGCTTCGAGATCGGCGCCGAGGTGCTGCCGGTGGATCCGCTCAAGTTCAAGGACGGCAAGCGCTATACCGATCGCCTGCAGGCGGCGACAGAGGACACCGGCGAGGCCGACGCCCTGATCGTCATGCAAGGTGCGATTCGGACGGTGCCGGCGGTGCTGGCGGTGTTCGAGTTTGAGTTCATGGGCGGTTCCATGGGGTCGGTGGTGGGCGAGCGTTTCGTACGCGGCGTCAAGGCCGCTCTCGAACAGCAATTGCCGTTCGTCTGCGTCACGGCCTCGGGTGGCGCGCGCATGCAGGAAGGGTTGTTCTCGCTCATGCAAATGGCCAAGACCACGGCGGCCCTCACGCAACTCGCGAATCGCAGGGTGCCATTCGTCACCGTGTTGACCGATCCGACCATGGGCGGCGTGTCGGCGAGCTTCGCTTTTGTGGGCGATGTCGTGATCGCCGAACCCGGCGCACTGATCGGTTTCGCCGGGCCGCGCGTCATCGAGCAGACGGTGCGGGAGAAACTGCCGATCGGCTTTCAGCGCGCGGAATTCCTGTTGGAGAAGGGCGCCGTCGATCTCATCGTCGATCGGCGCCACCTGCGCGAACGACTTGCCACCATCCTGGCTTTGTTGCAGCGGATGCCTGCCGTCGGCGTTTGATCCGCGGCAGGGCTCTCCCCTCAATGCCGGAATCGCTTTCGGACTGGCTGGCGTACGTCGAGCGCATCCACGCGCGGCCGATCGACCTCGGCCTGCATCGCGTGCAGCGCGTCAACCATGCTCTTGGCATGACCCAGGGAATTCCGTTGATCACGGTCGGCGGCACCAACGGCAAGGGTTCCACCTGCGCCATGTTGGAGCGCATCCTCGTCAGCGCCGGCTATCGGGTCGGTCTGTATATGTCCCCACATCTGCTGCGCTATAACGAGCGCGTACGCGTGGACGGCCGGTCGGTGACCGACGTCGAACTGGCGCGAGCGTTCGCCGATGTGGAAGCCGCGCGCGGCGCCACGCCGCTTACCTATTTCGAGTTCGGCACGTTGGCGGCGTGGCGCGTATTCTCTGCCCACCCCCTCGATGCGATCATTCTGGAAGTGGGCATGGGGGGCCGTTTGGACGCGGTCAATGCGTTCGATCCCGACTGCGCAATCGTTACCAACGTCGACCTGGACCACATGGATTACCTGGGCTCGACACGGGAAAGCATCGGGTTGGAGAAGGCTGGAATATTCCGCGGCGCAAGACCGGCCATCGTCGGCGACCCCCACCCGCCTCGAAGCCTGCTAGAGCACGTGAGCGCGATCGGCGCCGATTGCCGGTTGTTGGGCCGGGATTTCGGCTACATGGCCGATGGCAGACAGTGGCAGCATTGGACCCAGCGGCGGGATGGCGGAGTGGTGCGCCGCAGCGGCCTGGCCTACCCCGCGCTGCGTGGGCCTGCCCAGTTGCTCAATGCCAGCGCCGCCATCGCGGCTTTGGACGCTGTAGCACAAGTACTTCCGATCGCCATGCAGGACATCCGCCGCGGTCTCACGGAAATTGAGCTTCCGGGGCGGTTTCAGGTATTGCCTGGAAGGCCGGCTGTAGTGCTGGACGTGGCCCACAATCCCCATGCCGCCGGCGTTTTGGCTGCCAACCTCGGCGACATGGGCTTCTTTCCTCAAACCTGGGCAGTCTTCAGCATGCTTCGGGACAAGGACATCGCCGGGGTGGTCGATCACCTGCGCGCGAGAATCGATCGCTGGCTTGTCGCCGGTCTCGAAGGCCCACGTGCCGCCGGTGCCGCGGAAATTGCGGCGATCCTGCGCTCTGCGGGTATCGCCACGGGGGCCATTGAAACCTTCGATTCGCCGGCGCAAGCCTATGGCGCCGCCCGAAGGTGGTCGGGCGAAGATGATAGAATTGTCGTGTTCGGTTCATTTCTGACCGTCGCCGACGTGATGCGCGCGATCGAGGGCGCCGACTGATCCGTCCCCTGCCCATGGCCGAAAAGGACGCCCAACTCGAGTTGAAGAAACGCGCCCGCCGACGTCTGGTGGGTGCCGTGGCGCTCGCGTTACTGGCGGCGATCGTCGTGCCTATGGTCATGGACCAAGAGCCTCAGCCGCCCAACCAAGACATCCAAGTCCGCATCCCCAGCCGCGACAGTCCGTTCAACGTGCAGGTCCAACCGCTCCAACCCGCGTTGCCGCACCCCCCGCAGACGACGGCGCCACCGCCGGCGGAGAAGGTGCTCGCACCCGCGGAAGCTTCGGACAAGGAAGGATCGGGTCCGCCGGCTAAGGGGCCCAACCGGCCGTCCGAGCCTCCCCCCCATTCAAAGGCGCCCGACCGGCCGACGGCGGCGGCCAGTGTAGAGAGGCATCCCGCCAAGGCGGTGCCAGAACCTAGCGTCAAACCCGCGGAAAATCCGATGGAAAAGGCGGCGGCGAAGCGAGACCAAGCCAGGGAAGGCAAGCTGAATGCCAGGGCCGACGAAGCGCGCGCCCGGGCCATTCTCGACGCTACCGACCAATTCGTGGTCCAACTCGGCGCATTTGCCGAACCGGCGAACGTGCGCAAAGTGCGGGCACGGGTCAAGGCGGAGGGCTACAATTCCTTTGTCGAGCCGATGCGTACAGCAGGTGGTGTAAAGACACGGGTGCGCGCCGGTCCATTTTCCAGCCGCGAAGCGGCGGAAAAGGCCCGGGATAAGCTTAAGCGCGGTGGTCTGGACGGCATCGTGGCGCCGAAGTCCTAGCCTGTGACCGTATTCGACTATTGCGTCGTGGCAGTGTTGAGCCTGTCGCTGCTGGTGGGTATGTGGCGCGGTCTGGTGAGCGAGATGCTGGCGCTGGCGGCGTGGGTGGTGGCCTTCTTCGCGGCGCGCGCCGTGGCCGTCCAGGTGGGAGCGGTCTTCGCCGATTTGCTGAAAGACCATGCGGTGCAGTACGTGGTCGGATTCGCTGCAGTGTTCCTTGGCGTCCTCGTGATTTTCGCCGTACTGCGTCTGGCGGTGACCGGGGTGTTGGCGGCTGCTGGGCTCGGGCTGCTTGACCGCTTCCTCGGCGGCATATTCGGCGCCGCACAGGGTCTGGCCATCCTGCTGGCACTGGTGTTGGCGGGCGGCCTCACCAGCCTGCCGCGGGAGCCGTGGTGGCGCGACGCGGTAACCGCGCCGCCGCTGGAGACGGCAGTCGTGGCGGCCAAGCCGTATATGCCGCCGGCTCTGGCGAACCGGATTCGGTACCGATAGGTGATGCGAGATGTGCGGAATCCTCGGTGTAGTTGCGAAGTCGGCCGTTAATCAACTGCTCTACGACGGGCTGCAGGTGCTGCAGCACCGCGGTCAGGATGCTGCGGGCATTGCCACGGCCGAGAGCGGAATATTTCACATGCATAAGAGTTCGGGGCTGGTCCGGGACGTGTTCCGCACCCGCAACATGCGCAATTTGCAGGGGAACTGGGGCATCGGCCACTGCCGCTACCCAACCGCCGGCTCCGCTTACAACTCGGCCGAGGCGCAGCCGTTCTACGTCAATTCGCCCTTCGGCCTGA
>JBLMYH010000316.1:0-18641 GCA_050258175.1 Hyphomicrobiaceae bacterium | reverse complement strand
TGACGACGCCGACCTGAAAGCCTTGCTGAAGCAGCTCGACCGCGTCTGCTATGCCGGCGGGGCGTGGCAGGGCGGGCAGCTGGCTGCGGGACTCAGGTCGCTGGGCGGGAACGCGAAACAGCCTTCTCGGGCGGCGTCGGAACTGGCCGGGCTGTATCCCTAGCACCGCCCGCTGAGCCGCGCCGGCCCGGGCGCGCGTCCGCTTTCCACCCTGGCAAGGGCTGCTTCCGGAGCGCGCTGGCCGCTGCGGGTTCAAGAATGGCACGGATGGGACGTTAATCCCTGCGGCGATTCAGCCGCAGCGGTTTGTTTGCGGATAAGCCACGCGCGCCTGAATGCTTGTAGTATTAAGTCCTCTCAACCAACCTAGGGAAATTCATGAACAAATCCGAATTAATCGAAGTCGCTGCAACCGAAGCAGACATCAGCAAGGCTGCCGCAGGCCGCGCGCTCGACGCGATCCTCGAGGCCGTCGTCAAGGCCGTGGCGAAAGGTGATTCCGTGACCCTCGTCGGTTTCGGCACCTTCAAGTCCTCCAAGCGCGCCGCCCGTACCGGCCGCAACCCGCAGACCGGCGCCGAGATCAAGATCGCAGCGTCGACCGTGCCCCGCTTCACCGCAGGCGCCGGCTTCAAGACCGCCGTCGCAGGCAAGAAGGCCGCCAAGAAGAAGTGATGTAACAAAGCGTGGGCGTGGTGCTGCCACGGCGGCGCCATGCCCATCTTCATTTCGGGCCGGCGCCTTCTCGCCTTGCCCGCCAGCGCTACCCAACAATTGAATTTCCGCCGCAAGCGCGCTGCAGCCGCGGGCCGACGCCGGTACGCGTTGCCGGCCGCTAGACCCCGTTGATGAGCTGCTGCAAGTCGTGGCTGATCGACGCTGCGCTGTCGGCGGATTCCGCCATCAGCCGCGCCTTGCCGGTGGCGTCGAAGATAAAGACTGCACTGCTGTGGGTGACTTCGTAGTTGCCGCGGGCATCCGGTTTACCGAGGCTGTAGGTGACGCGGTAGCGCTTGGTCAGCCGGCGCAGGTCGGAGTCGTCGGTGCGCAGGCCGACGAACTCGGGGCCGAAGGCCTGGGTGTAGCTTCTGAGCAGGTGCGGTGTGTCGCGTTTGGGGTCGACAGTCACGAACAGTATCCGCACCCTGGCGGCGCCAGCGCCCAGTTTCGCCAGCGCCTGGGAAAGCGTGGCCATCGTCGTGGGGCACACGTCGGGGCAGTGCGTATAGCCGAAGTACAGCAACACGACCTTGCCGCGATACGCGTCCGCGGTCACCGCCCGCCCGGTGTCGTCGGTCAGCGAGAATGCCAGCGGCGACACGATGCCGGTAATGTTGACCAGGTTCCAGGCCTTGTCCTGGCTGCAGCCATCCAGCACGGCCGCAACTGAACACAGAACAGCGGCCAGAAGAAACCGCTTGTGGCGTACGGGGTTCCAGAATCTCATTGCATGTCGGCGCCTCTGACAGTGAACATCACTTCCATGGCGCGCCCTCCGGAAAACTTCAAACTGATCGGCACTTTGTCACCTTTGGCCAGCGCCCGGGTACGGTTCATCAGCATCAGATGATAGCCATCCGGCGTGAAATGGACCGTTTGTCCGGGCTGCACCTGCAAATCGGGGAGCGGCACCATTCCGACCTGGCCGCCGGAGTGAATTGTCCGGTGCATCATCACGTCGCCGAATGCGCGGCTGGATGCACCTGTGAGCGTGAACGGACGCGGTCCCGTGTTGGTCAGGTCGAAGTATCCAGCCAGCGGCAGATCGCCGGGCAACCAGCGGATGCGCGCATGCTGCGCCAGGGCGGGCCGCTCTGCAGCCTGCACCAGGGCGGGCCGCTCTGCAGCCTGCACCAGGCCGGTGAACGCCATGCACAGCGCCGCGGCGAACCACACGCGATGCATCCGCATGGGCGGCGCCCCTTTCCGTGCGTTTTGCGAAACGTCTTTCAGCGACATGTTTCCTCCATTGCCAACTTCTTGCCGGGACTGACGACCAAAGGTCCGGCCCGGGGTGTGACAGGTTCTGCCTGGTTATCGTTGCGCCAACGCCGCAATACGACCAGCGCGCCAACCGCGCTCATCATGGCAGCCGGGATCCAGGTGATCAGGCCGCCGATGTTTTGATCCGTGATCGGGGCAATCGGCCAGGCCCGGCCGCACACGCTGTAGCTGGTGTAAAGAACGGAGCTGCTCAGGGTGATGTAGGCGCCGATGGCGATCTGCGGCAGCATGATGGCCCACAGCATGATGATGCGGGTGCCATAGCCCAGTTGCTTGATGCCGGTATGTTTCTCCGGTCCGACGATCAGCCACCAGAACAGCAATCCGTCGATCAGCATGCTCCAGTTCATCAGGTCGTAGCGCGCGAGGCTGAGCATGGCCTTGAAATGAATGGACGGTATGAGCCAGAAGCCGATCAGCCCCGTGAACAGCAGCGGCGCGATGACCGGATTCTGGATGAGCCGATACAGTCCCAGCGTTAGCGGGTTGCGGAACAGCGGCACGAAGACCCGGCGGCGCAGCCAGTCCGGCGTACCCTGCGCCATGACCTCCAGAGGCGCCGCCAACGCGATCAGAAACGGCGCTGCGTGGTGCAGCACCAAATGCTGGAGGCGATGGACCCAGAACATGTGCTGGGACAGGTAGTCCAGATGCGTCTGCAGAAACGCATAGACGGAGGCTAGGCCAATGAAGAAGGCCGTGTTGCGCCAGAATCGGGGCGATCTTCCGTCGCCGCCCGCGCGCTGCAGTCCGCGCACATAGAGCAGGGCGCTCCCGCCACAGGCGAGCAGCACGGTCGGGGAAAATTCCCAAGGTCCCAGAATGTCGACGACGGGTTGCAGCAGTGATTGCACGGTTCAGTAAAGCCGCACGGGCCCCCATGTTCAACCCCTTGCCTCGCCCGGACGCGTGGTTGAACGCGAACCGGATCAGGCAGGCAAGGCGCAGCGATGTCTTTGCAGACCCAATAGTAGATCCAGACCCATCGAGCGCCAAAAAAACGGCAAATTACGTCCGGCGCTCCGGCGTCCGCTGCGGCCGAGTCGCGAGGTTGCGGATGCCTGGTTACCCGGAATGCCCGCCCGAAGTGCCGCCGACCTCATCGCGCCGGGTTGAACTGCTCGCGCAGGCTATCCAATACCCCCTGCTCGCTGCGGACGCGGAACAACGCGCCCTCACCGTCGGCGCGCTCGTCCAGCACCTCGCAACGCGCGAATATATCCCCGCGCAGCTGCTGTGCCGACCAGGGAAGAAAAAGCTCGGCCTCGACAAGATCCTGCCGGAAGAACGCGACGATCGCCTGGTGCAGCATTGCGACGTCGTCGGGGCGGCGCGCACTCATCACGACGCAACCGGGATAGGCGGCGCGAAGCGCCGCTGCACATTCGGCTTGCGCGGCGGCGTCGCCGACGTGGTCGATCTTGTTGAAAATGCGCAGTCGCGGCAGGTCCTGCGCGCCGATCTCGTGCAGCACGTGTTCGGTGGCTTCGATCTGCCGTTCAAAGCCGGGATCGCTCGCGTCGACGACATGGAGCAGCAGCGACGCGTCGAGCGCCTCTTCGAGCGTCGACTTGAACGACGCGACCAGCCCGTGCGGCAGATTCTTGATGAAGCCGACGGTGTCGCTGACCAGAACGCGCGGGACGCTCTCGGGGGAGAGGCTGCGCACGGTCGTGTCGAGCGTCGCGAACAGCTTGTTGGCGACCAGCACTTCGCTTCCCGTGAGGGCGCGCATCAGGGTGGACTTGCCCGCGTTGGTGTAGCCGACCAGCGCCACGCTGGCGAGTCCCTGGTGCGCCTGCCGCCGCGCGCGCTGCGTCTTGCGCTCGACGTCCATCGCGGCGATCTCCCTCTGCAGCTCGGCGATGCGGTCGCGGATCTTGCGCTTGTCCAGTTCGGTGTGCGACTCGCCGGCGCCGCGCCCGCCGACCCCGCTGCGCTGCCGCCCTTGCGGCCCCGCAAGTTTCGCCGCCTCGCGCAGGCGCGGCGCCAGGTAGCCCAGGCGCGCGATCTCCACCTGCGCGCGCGCAGCCGGGGAGCGCGCGTTGCGGTGGAAGATCTCGAGGATGACCATGGTGCGATCCATCACCTGGCAGCCGACTTCGTTTTCGAGGTGGCGTGCCTGCGACGGCGATATCTCGTGGTCGACGAAGATGACGTCGATCGGCTCGGCCGAGACCTGGGTGGCCTCATCCTCCCAGCCCTCGACGACCGAGGAGAGGCGATACATGGGGTTCATCGGCGCGCGGTCGGGCCCGGCCGCGTTGCCCGGTTCGCGGTTCACAAAGCGGCGGATCTCCTGCCGTTTTCCCGCGCCCAGATACGCTGTCGAGTCGAAGCCGGGGCGTCTTTGCGTGAACGTGCGGGTGACCGTGAACCCCAGTGTCTTGGCCAGCTCGCGCAGTTCGGTCAGCGACGCCTCGAACTCAAGGTCGCTCACCCCCGGCAGCTGTACCGACGCGGCGACGGCGTACTGGGGCTTTTCTTTGACTTCGCTTTGCATTCGGCGTCTGCTCCGGATAATGTCCGCCCGCTTGGTCGCCGCGCCGCGTGCGCTGGCGATCCCCAGTCAGTTCTCGCCAAATCCGCCCAACGGGGTCAGGAATCGGCACCAAGGCTGGTCTGGCCGCCGGACGCGGCCGGCTAACTTCAAAGGATACGGGAGGGGGTGTGCAATGAATTGCACAGGGACTTCAAGAACGCCAGGGTGGATTTCCTGAAACCCGCATGAAAGTGGTGGCCAGGGGCGGAATCGAACCGTCGACACGCGGATTTTCAATCCGCTGCTCTACCAACTGAGCTACCTGGCCTGTACGCAACTGCATGAAACGAGTGCCTAGCCTCAGCCAGACGCAGCCGCCATTGTGTGCAGACGCCAGAACAATCGGCCCGTCGTCTGCAAAGGCTGGCGAGTATAAGCGAGGCGCCCCGTTTTGTGAAGCCGGCCCGTGCCGATCCGCACAAACCCCGGCGCCATCTCACGCCTGGCTGAGGGGATGGCGCGAGGGCCCCCGTCCGCTCTGCCCGATAAAAAGACCGGCATGCAATGGCTGTGGATCCGCAACGATCGCTTGAGAACATGGTCGATAGCGGACGGGGTCTGGCGTCACGGCTAAAGCGTGGAAGCCGCCTTTGCCGGTCGGGCGGGATTGCTTGCGCCGCGCCGGCCGGACCCTGGACAGATGCCCGTGCTGCCGCATGACATGGCATGCTACTTGCATCGGAGATAAAAGTAGGTTTTTGTATTAAATTGCCACGTGGGCGAAATGAGGTCGGAATTATGGGTGCATCTCCGGGACGGGAGGCGGGCATCGAGCTCGCCGCCATCTATGAAATCAGTAAGATACTGAGTTCTTCTCTCGACTTGAACAAGACGGCGAGGGGCGTGCTCGGCGTGCTGTCGACGCACCTCAAGATGAAACGGGGCATGGTCAGCTTGGTGCAGCAGTCCGGCGAATTGCACGTTGTTGAGGCCACCGGCATGTCGGCCGAGGCCGCCCAGCGCGGCCGCTTCCGCAGGGGCGAGGGGATCACCGGCAAGGTGCTCGAAACCGGCGTTCCCATCGTGGTGCCCGACGTGTCGGCCGAGCCGCTCTTTCTCAACCGCACCCGGGCGCGCAGCATGACGGAAGGCCGCGGCGTCGCTTTCATCGCGGTGCCGATCAAGGTCGGTCGCGACACGGTCGGCGTGCTCAGCATCGACCGCGAACTCGACGGCGAACCGGTCAGCTTCGAGACCGACGTGCGCTTTCTTGCCATGGTGGCCAATCTCATCGGCCAGACCACGCGTCTGCACGAGAACGTGGCAGCCGAACGCGAAGAGCTGATGCGCTACCAGCATCGCCTGCAGAAGGAGCTGCAGGGCAAGTACAGTCTGGACAACGTCATCGGGCGCAGCAAGCGCATGCAGGACGTGTTTGCCGAAGTGCACCAGGCCGCGCCCGGCAAGGCTACCGTCTTGCTGCGCGGCGAGAGCGGCACCGGCAAGGAGGTGATCGCCCGTTCGATCCATTACCTGAGCCCGCGCAAGGCAGCGCCGTTCATCAAGGTGAACTGCGCGGCGCTGTCGGAGACGCTGCTCGAATCCGAGCTGTTCGGCCACGAGAAGGGCTCGTTCACCGGCGCGACGCAGGAACGCAAGGGCCGCTTCGAAATGGCGCAGGGCGGCACGCTGTTCCTGGACGAACTCGGGGAAATATCGCCCGCGTTCCAGACCAAGCTGCTGCGGGTGCTGCAGGAGCGCGAGTTCGAGCGGGTGGGCGGCAACAAGTCGATCAAGGTCGATGTGCGCCTGATTGCCGCCACCAACCGCAACATGGAAGAGGACGTGGCCAAGGGCGTTTTCCGCGCCGACCTCTACTACCGCGTCAACGTGGTGAGCATCTTCCTGCCGCCGCTGCGCGAGCGGCGCGAGGACATCCCGCTGCTGGTGGAGCATTTCCTCGACAAGTTCAGCCAGGAAAACGCGCGCAGGCTTGCCATCTCGCCGGAAGCGATGGAGGTGATGCTGAAGTGCAACTGGCCGGGCAATGTGCGCGAACTGGAGAACTGCGTGGAGCGCACCGCGACCATGGCACGCTCGAACGTGATCCAGGACGTGGACCTGCCGTGCCAGAAGAACAAGTGTTTCTCGCAGGTGCTGCAGCACTACGGTCGTGTGCAGCAGGCGAGTCCCATCATGCCGAACCCGCCTGCGGCCACCCCGGCGGAAGCTTACGGCAACGAGGGCGGCGATGCGGAGGCCGGCGCCGATCCGGCGCTCATGGGCGAGCGCGAACGCCTCGTATGGGCCATGGAGCAGTGCGGTTGGGTGCAGGCGAAAGCCGCGCGCCTGCTGAACATGACGCCGCGCCAGATCGGCTACGCGCTGCAGAAATACAATATCGAAGTCAAACGGCTCTGACCGCTGTCGCGGCTATCTCCCCGGGCAGCCGCTCTGTCATTCCTGCTGTAACGTTCCCGACAATTCCCCGCGCCTGAGAAACCGGTTTGTCGCAACTGCGACAAACCGCAAATCCCCGCAAGTCCTTGTTTTTAGCGCCTTCCCGCGAATTTTCCGGGTGGCATGCTTGTTGCTGAAAGGCTCTGTACGAACCCATTTAACGGGCGGCCGCAGCGGCGACCGCTGTCGATGGAAACAGACGGGAGCCAGGTATGGACAATCATGCAGGTGAAATGAGCGCAGGAGCCGAGCCGGCCAGGTCGGTCGACCAGATCATGCAGCAGGTGGCCGAGCACAAGGGCTGCGGTACCTCGGGCGGCAGCGGCAAGGCCAGCTGCGGGTCGGCGGCGGGCGAGAACGACCTGCCGCCGGAGATCTGGGAGAAGGTGAAGAATCACCCCTGCTACAGCGAAGAGGCGCATCACCACTTTGCGCGCATGCACGTGGCGGTGGCGCCGGCCTGCAACATCCAATGCAACTACTGCAACCGCAAGTACGACTGCGCCAACGAGTCGCGCCCCGGCGTGGTGAGCGAAAAGCTCACCCCCGAGCAGGCGGCGAAGAAGGTGCTGGCGGTCGCATCCACGATTCCGCAGATGACCGTGCTGGGCATCGCCGGCCCCGGGGACCCCCTCGCCAACCCCGAGAAGACCTTCAAGACCTTCGAGCTGGTTGCCCGGACCGCCCCCGACATCAAGCTGTGCGTGTCGACCAACGGCCTGGCCCTGCCGGAGCACGTGGAGCGCCTGTCGCAATACAACATCGACCACGTCACGATCACCATCAACATGGTCGACCCGGAAGTCGGGCAGCACATCTACCCGTGGATCTTCTGGAAGAACAAGCGCTGGAAGGGCATCGACGCGGCGCGCATTCTGCACGAACACCAGATGCGCGGCCTGGAGATGCTGACCGAGCGCGGCATCCTGTGCAAGGTGAACTCGGTGATGATCCCCGGCATCAACGACCAGCACCTGGTCGAGGTGAACAAGGCGGTGAAGTCGCGCGGCGCCTTCCTGCACAACATCATGCCGCTCATCTCCGCGCCGGAGCACGGCACCGTGTTCGGCCTCAACGGCCAGCGCGGCCCCACCGCGCAGGAACTCAAGGCGCTGCAGGATTCGTGCGAAGGCGAGATGAACATGATGCGCCATTGCCGGCAGTGCCGCGCCGACGCCGTCGGCCTCCTGGGCGAGGACCGCAGCGCCGAGTTCACCACCGAAAAGATCGAATCGATGGACGTTCACTACGACCTGGAGGGGCGCAAAGCCTACCAGGAGGCGGTGGAGGCCGAGCGCCAGGCCAAGGTGGAGGCGCGCCAGGCCGAGATGGAAGGCCTGAGCGGCGAGTTCGGCGACCTCAGCATGCTGGTCGCCGTCGCGACCAAGGGCAGCGGCCGCATCAACGAGCACTTCGGCCATGCCAGCGAGTTCCAGATCTACGAACTCAATGCCCAGGGCGCCAAGTTCGTCGGCCATCGCCGCGTCGACCTGTACTGCCAGGGTGGCTTCGGCGAGGAGGACATGCTCGCCACCGTGATCCGCGCCATCAACGACTGCCATGCGGTGTTCGTGGCCAAGATCGGCGGCTGCCCGAAGGCGGACCTGAAGGCCGCCGGCATCGACGCGGTCGACCAGTATGCCCACGAGTACATCGAGCAGTCGGCGCTGCGCTATTTCAAGGACTACCTGGACAGGGTGAAGAGCGGCGAGCTCGTGCACCAGCCGCGCGGCGACGCCGACATTCGCCAGGGCGCGTACATCGCCGCCTGAAACCATTACGCAACTGCTTTAGGAGAGCAAGACCATGGCATTCAAGATCATCAGTTCCCAGTGCACCGCCTGTTCGGCGTGCGAGCCGGAGTGCCCCAACAACGCCATCCGCGAGAAGGACGGCACCTTCATCATCAAGCCGGAGAAGTGCACCGAGTGCATTGGCTACTTCGACGATCCGCAGTGCGTCGCGGTGTGCCCGGTCGACGACACCTGCGTGATCGACAACAGCTACCCGCGCTACGTCGCGGCCTAGGAGGCATGATGGAACTGACCCTAACCCCCGCAGCCGAGAAGTTCGTCCGCCGCATGGTCCGCTTCGGCGGCGCCGGCGAGAACGCCGGCTTCCGCCTGACGGTCAGCGCCGGCGGCTGCTCCGGGCTGGCCTCCGAATTCACCGTCGAATCGGTTCCGCTGGCGGGCGACGCGGTCGTCGAGGTCGCCGGCGTCCGGCTCTTCCTGCCGGCGGAAAGCCGCCTGCTGCTGCAGGGCGCGACCATCGACTTCGCCGATACGCCGACCAACAGCGGGCTGACCTTCGTTACGCCGAATTCGCCGTCCTGCGGCTGCAGCAGTTCCAGCAGCAGCGGCGTGGCCAGCATCGACATTTCCAGCATCGGCCACCGGCACTGAGGCGGGGCGAGCGCGATGGCAACGGCATGGACAGCGGCGGGCGGGATCGTGACGGCCCACCGCGCCGAGCCGGCAGACCTGGATCCGGGATGGCTGGAGCGAGCCTGCCTGGGGGGCAATCTGCCGGAGCCGGCCGAGCAGCATCTGCGCCTGGCCGGGGTTAACTACGCGAACGCCAGGGTCGCCGAGAATCACCTGTTCCAGGCGCAGGCCCTGGCGCCCGGTCACGCCGCCGTGCTCATCGCGCTGTACCGCTTCTACTTCTACAAGGGGCGGCTCGCCGACGCCCTCGAGGTGGCCGAACGCTGCCTGGTCAAGGCGGCGCGCGACAACCGGCTGGACGAGGACTGGCGGCGCGTGCGGCGCGGCGACGCGGAATTCGGCAGCTACGACGCCATCCTGCCGCGCTTCTACCTGTTCACCCTGAAGGCCTCGGGCTACCTGCAGATGCGACTGGGCCGGCTGGAGCACAGCCATGCCGCGCTGACGAAGATGCTGGAACTCGATCCCAGCGACAAGCTGAACGCCGCGGAGCTGCTCAAGGTCCTGGCCCGACACGGTCAGGAGGACGCGGATGAGTGAGCCGAGCATGAACGAGCTGGGTCCGCCCGTCGACTGGCAAGGCTGCGCGCTGGATTGCGCGGCCTGTGCCTGCCACGGCCTGCAGGCGCAAGGGCGCTGCCGCATCGGGCATGCGTGCGTCGTCGACCGCTACGCCAAGCGCATCGACCGCTTCTTTTCCTGGAACCCGGAACTGGCGCGGGACTATCTGGCTCACCCGTACTTCGAGGTGCGCGCGGTCGCGGCCAAGCACGTCGACGTGTTCCACCTGCCGCAGCTGATCCACGACGCCGACGAGACCGTGCGCGGCAGCGCGGCGGTGCGGCTGCCGCCCAGGTACCTGCTCGCGCTGGTGTACGACCCGCACCGCGAAGTGCGCATCCGGGTGGCGGCGCGCCTAGACCCGCACGAGCTCCACGCCATGATCCACGACGCGGACTACTACGTGCGCCAGGTGGTGGCGCGGCGCATTCCGGAGGGGCTGCTGATCCTGCTGATGCACGACGAGGATCCGGGGGTCCGCAGCGCAGTGGCGAGCCGCATCGGCGACGACTGGCTGCCGGGCATGGCGCATGACGGCGAGATCACGGTAAGGCGCGAAGTGGCCAAGCGGATGCCCCCCGGCCAGCTGCACCTGCTGCTGGACGATCCGGACTGGCGCGTGCGCTACGAGGTGGCCAGCCGTGCGGAGCCGAATCACTTGCAGCGGCTGGCCGACGACGAGGACGAGCTGGTCCGCAGCCTTGCGCGCCAGCGCCTGGGCGGCGACGCGGCGGGCGTCAGCCGGCTGGTGACGCGGAAGCAGGCGTTGCGCCCATTTTAGGAAACAGCAGAGGAGCGGGAAATGGCCAAGATCAGTCGTGACAGTGACATCGTGGAGCTCACCGCCGACCCGATTTTCGACTACGGGGCGAAGGTGAAGTCCACCAAGACGGTGCGCAACGACGGCACCTATGCCGGCAAGGACATCGGCGAAATCCTGGTGCGGAAAGGCGACATCGGCTACGTCACCAGCATCGGCACCTTCCTGCAGCAGTTCTACATCTACGCCGTCGATTTCGTCGATACCGGCCATCGCGTCGGCATGCGCGGCAAGGAGCTCGAAGCCTTCGTCGACGACAAGCCGGCTGTGCAGTCCACAGCAACAGGAGCCACAGCATGATCGAACCGCGTGAAGCGAAATACCAGTGGGGCCAGCGCATGGTGGCGACGGCCGACCTGTTCAACGACGGCACCTACCCGGACCGCGAACCGGAGGCCTTGCTGGTGACCACCGGCACGCCCGGCGAAATCGTCAACGTCGGCTACCACGAGGAACTCAATCTGCCGGTCTACCTGGTCGAGTTCGAGGCCGGCGGCGTGGTGGGCTGCCTCGAGGAAGAGATCACGCCGGCGTGAACACCCGGCCCGGACGAATGCGGAGCGGAATGTGGGCGACGTGGTACTGCCTGGCGGCATGCATCCGAACGATGTGGATCGCAAGCGCATCGAGCGTGGGCTCGCCGCGCGCGCACGCTACCGCTACGTCAGCCCGGAAGTGCGGGCGGTGGAGGGCGGCTACCGCGTCGAGAGCCCCTGCTGCTCGCGCAATATCGACCCGGCCGGCGGCATGATCGATATCGCCAGGCTGGAATACGCGAGCAGCGTGCAGCGCTGGCGTCTGTACCGCAAGGACCACGCGCGCAGCGAGTGGGCGCTGCATGGCGAGTTCAGCGCGCTGGCCGCGCTGTTGCAGATGTTGAACCAGGACCCGGATCGGATTTTTTGGCCATGACGCAGCAAGCCGTTTATCTCGACAACAATGCCACCACGGCAGTGGCGCCGGAGTGCGTGGCGCCGCTGCTCGAATGCCTGTGCGACAGTTGGGGCAACCCGTCGAGCAAGCACGTCGTGGGCGAGGCGGCGAAGTCGCGCGTGATCGCGGCGCGCGCCTCGGTGGCGAAGCTCCTGAACGCGACGCCGGCCGAGATCGTGTTTACCGCCGGCGGCACCGAAGCCAATCATCTGGCGATCCACGGCGCGCTGGCGACGCTCCCGGGCAGGTCCCACATCGTGGCCAGCGCGGTCGAGCACCCTGCCACGCTCGCCCTGCTGGCACAGCTCGAGACGCAAGGCATGCGCGTGACGCGCCTGCCGGTCGACGCCGACGGCGGCCTCGATCTCGTCGCGCTGGACGATGCGATCACGCCAGACACCGCGCTGGTCTCGCTGATGTAGGCCAACAACGAAACCGGCGTGCTGTTTCCGGTCGCCGAGGCCGCGCGCATGGCCAAATCGAAAGGCGTGCTGTTCCACACCGACGCGGTGCAGGCGGCAGGCAAGCTCGCCATCGATCTCGCCGCGCTGCCGGTCGATCTGCTGTCGGTGTCCGGGCACAAGCTGCACGCGCCCAAGGGCGTCGGCGCGCTGTTCGTGCGCAAGGGCCTCAAGCTGTTGCCCTTGCTGTTCGGCCATCAGGAACGCAACCGCCGCGGCGGCACCGAGAACGTGCCGGGCATCGTCGGCATGGGCGTGGCATGCGAGCTCGCCGCACAGGCGCTCGCCGCCGAGGGAGCGAGCGCCCCGCTACGCGACCGGCTGGAGGACGGCATGCTGGCGCGTTTTCCCTTTGCCCGCATCAACGGCGGCCGCGCGCCGCGCGTCGCCAACACCAGCAGCGTGCGCTTCGGCGAGCTCGAGGCCGAGGTGATCCTCGACAAGCTCGACCGCGCCGGCATCTGCGCCTCGTCCGGCGCCGCCTGCACTGCCGGCGGCAGCGCGCCGTCCCATGTCCTGCAGGCCATGGGCCTCAGCGAGGCTGAGGCGCGGGCGACGATCCGGTTTTCGCTGAGCCGCTACACGACCGCGGCGGAAATCGATCAGGCGCTCGATGCCTTGAGTGCGGTGATCGGGCGCATGACCGCGGAGGCCGCGTGATATGGGCCCGTTAACGCTGATTTCACACCCGGCCCGGCCCGAAAGGTTGCTGCGAGAAAGCGCGTCTCCTGCGTTGCGCCGCTTGGCAAGGGGTGGCCATTGCCAGCGCGTCGCGCCGTGCATCCATCGCTTTCTCGAAACAACGCAGGCGCGAAATCAGCGTTAACAGGCCCATTTTTTCAACCCCAGGAAACAGCATGAAGATCATGATCAGGAAAGACGCGCAGGGAATCCTCTCGGCCTATGTGCCGAAGAAGGACCTCGAAGAGCCCATCGTGGCCATGGAGCAGGCAGGCATGTGGGGCGGCATCGTCACGCTGGCCAACGGATGGCGCCTCGAGCTGCCGGCCATGGCCGCGGAAACGACCCTGCCGATCACGGTCGACGCGCGCCGTCTGGGAGAGTGACATGATCAGTCCGGATGATCTTGAGCGCATCGGCTGGCTGCTGGCGGCACCGCCGGCGGGCGCCAACCCGCTGGCCGATTTCCGCAGCCGCTTCCCCGGCCTCTCGCTCACCCGCTGCGACGCCGGCGACATGGGCGGTGAGGCGCCGTACCGCGAATACCCGTCCTTCAGTCTCTATCTGGTCGACGGCCGTGACCACTGCTGGCGCCTGACCGGCGATCCGGCGGCCGCGACCGGCGTCGTCGTCGCCGCACGCCACTGAGGAAACGCCATGGAACAGGGCTGGATACCGCTTTCCGACCCCGACATCAGCCTGCTTGAGGTGGATGCCGTGGTCGACGTGCTGAAGTCGCCGCGCCTCTCCCAGGGGCCGGCCGTCGCCGCGTTCGAGTCCGCCTTCGCCGCGTACGCCGACCGCCGGCACGGCGTGGCGGTGGCCGGCGGCACCCTGGGCCTGCTGCTGGTGTTGAAGGCGATGGGCATCGGCCCGGGCGACGAGGTGATCGCCTCGCCCTACAGCTGGCACCAGATCGCGCACGCCATCGTGCTGGCGGGGGCGACGCCGGTGTTCGCCGACATCGACTACTGGTCGGGGGCGCTTGCCCCTGAAAAGGTCGAGGCGAAGATCACGCCACACACCCGCGCCATCCTCGCCGGCAACACCAACGGCCACCCGGCGCCGTGGGCGGCGCTGCGCGAGATGGCCAGCCGCCACGGGCTGCGCCTGATCGAGGACTCCACCGAAGCGATCGGTTCGACCTATCAGGGGCGGCGGGTAGGCGGTTTCGGCGACTGCGCCGTGTTCGATTTCTCGCAGCCGGGCGCGCTGACCTGCGGCGAGGGCGGCATGGTGCTGACCGACGATGCCGAGCTGGCGAGCCGGATCCGCGCCCTGCGCAGCCGCAGGCTGGACGAGCGCTTCTCCGTGGTGATCGGCAACAGCGTACCCTTCCAGGCGGGCATGAACGAACTCACCGCCGCACTGGGGCTCACCCAGCTCGGACGCATCGAGCAGATTCTCGAACGGCGCAAGGCCGTCGAGCAGCGCTACTACGACTACGTCAAGTCCTTCGAGGGCATCAAGGACCCCTACATCGGCCCCGACGTGACCGAGGTGCACTGGTTCCTCTATCTGGTGCACCTCGGCACGCGCTTCACCAAAAGCAGCCGCGACGCCATCGTCAACGACCTCGCCACAGAGAAGATCGAGGCGGCGGCCTACTGCCAGCCGCAGCACCTGCAGGCGTTCTACACCGGCCTGGGCTATCGCAAGGGCGACTTCAAGGTCACCGAGAAAGTCGCCGACCGCATCATCGCGCTGCCTTTCCACGCCCATCTGGCCGAAGACCAGATCGGTTTCATCGTCCAGACCGCCAAGGACGCGTCGATCAACATCGGCGCGGGCTCGGCCATCTACCTATGACCTACTTTCGTTTAACCAAGCACGCAAGGAGCAGTGAAATGCCAGTATTGACCGTCATGCCATCCGGAAAAACCCTGCAATACAACGAGGGGATGAGCATCCTTGAAGCCCTGCTCGCCGCCGGCGAACCGATCACGCACAAATGCGACGGCAAGGCCGAGTGCGGGTCCTGCCACATCTTCGTCCACGACGGCCGTAAGAGCCTGTCCAAGGTCCAGCGCGGCGAGAACGAGAAGCTCGACACCCTCGTCGGCGTCGGCTCCAAGTCGCGCCTGGCCTGCCAGGCCAGGCTGGGCAACGAGAACGTCACGGTCGAACTGCTGGGCTTCGGTTCCGGCTTCTAACCCATCCACGCTTAGGAGAGCGCAATGGAAAAAGAACAGGTGATGATTCACGTGCGTTTCGCGCCCAACGGCACGGTGACGGAAATCGGCGAGCGGCCCGGCACCCTGAGCGCGCAGGCCTGGTTCAACCTGCTGACGAGCTCGACCCGCGACAACTACGAGACCCTGTCCGGCGGGCGCGCCCTGTTCCGCCTGTCGCGCGCGCAGGTCGATGAACTGAAGTCATCGGCGGCGGCATAAAGGAGAAGCGATCATGGATCGGATTGACGCCCTGCTGAGCGAGATCACGTCACACCTGGAAGAGGGCGGCATCGTCCCCTACCTGGGGCCCGCGGTGCTCGATCTGGTGCCGGGCGGCAGCCCGGTCCCCAATTCGGCGGAAGCGCTGGTGCAGCGTCTGGTGGCCAGGTCGAGCGTGCCACACAAGATACGCGGCAACCTCACCGCCGCCGCGCAGTACATCGAAAACTTCAAGCACCGCAAGACCCTGGTGGGGCTCATGGCGGAGGCCTTTGCCGTCGACGTTCCGCCGACCCCGCTGCACGACTATCTGGCGGGCAGGGTGCGCAAGCCGCTGCTGATCGTCGACACCTGGTATGACAATGCGATGGCGCGCGCGCTCGCGTCGCGCAACCTGCTGGGCCAGGTGCAGGGGGTGAGCCAGTCCGAACATTTCGGCACCTGGGTGCACTACTTCCGCGACAACGGCGCGCAGGCCGACCCGTTCGAGGCCGACACCTGGGAGGCCCTGCTCTACAAGCCGCTGGGCTCGATCGCACCGCACAAGAACTTCCTGGTCTCCGACACCGACTTCGTCGAGGTGCTGACCGAGATCGACATCCAGACGCCGATTCCGCCCATCGTGCAGCAACTGCGCAGTGGCCGCCATTTCCTTTTCCTCGGCTGCCGCTTCCGCAATCAGCTCGAGCGCACTTTCGCGCGCCAGATCATGAAGCGCTCTTCGGACAGGCACTGGGCGGTGCTGCCGGGCGAGCTCAGCCGCAATGAGGCGCGTTTCCTGGAAGAGCAGAACATCACGCGCATCGACATGCCGCTGGACGCCTTCATGCGGCAGCTGGGTGTGGAAGCCGAAGCCGGGGCGGTTGCGCTCGCCGTTTGAACCCGTATTACGGGCGGGGCGTGCGTCAATCTTCGCTGACGGCCGTCATGTGCGATACGCCGTCCTGATCCACGCTGTCAATGCGTACCTTGTAGCCCCACAGACGGGCGACGTGGCGCAGCATCTCCGGCGTCGACTCGCCCAGCGGACGGCGGTCGTGCATGTAGTGGCGCAGGCTGAGCGAGCGGTCGCCGAAGATGTCGACGGCGTAGACCTGGATGTTGGGTTCGCGGTTGCCGAGGTTGTACTGCTCGGCGAGCAGTTCGCGCACGGTGCGGTAACCGGCGTCGTCATGGATCGCCCGGACCTCCAACTTTTCGTCCTGGTCGTCGTCGACCATGGCGAACAGTTTTAAGTCGCGGATCAGCTTGGGCGAAAGATATTGCGCAATGAAGCTCTCGTCCTTGAAGTTGCGCATGGCGAAGTCGAGCGACTTCACCCAGTCGCTGCCGGCGAGCTCGGGGAACCAGCGGCGGTCCTCGTCGCTGGGGTGCTCGCAGATGCGGCGCAGATCGGTAAACATGGCGAAGCCCAGCGCGTAGGGGTTGATGCCGTTGTAGATGCGGCTGTTGTAGGGCGGCTGGTAGACCACGTTGGTGTGCGACTGCAGGAACTCCAGCATGAAGCCGTCGGTCAGCTTGCCTTCCTCGTACAGGTGGTTCAACAGGGTGTAATGCCAGAACGTGGCCCAGCCTTCGTTCATGACCTGGGTCTGGCGCTGCGGGTAGAAGTACTGTGCGATCTTCCTGACGATGCGGACGATCTCGCGCTGCCAGGGTTCCAGCCGCGGCGCGTTCTTTTCGATGAAGTACAGCAGGTTTTCCTGCGGTTCGCTGGGGAAGCGGGCCGCCTGTTTTTCCTGCCCTGCCGCCTGCTTGGCCGGCAGGGTACGCCACAGGTCGTTGACCTGCGATTGCAGGTAGGCCTCGCGCTCGGCCTGGCGCAGCTGCTCCTTGGCCATCGACAGCCGGGTCGGGCGCTTGTAGCGGTCGACCCCGAGGTTCATCAGGGCGTGGCAGGAATCGAGCAGTTCCTCGACGGCTTCCTCGCCATGCCGCTGTTCGCAGTCGGCGATGTAGTTGCGGGCGAACACCAGGTAGTCGAGGATGCCCTCGGCGTCGGTCCAGGTGCGGAACAGGTAGTTGCCCTTGAAGAAGGAATTGTGGCCGTAGGCGGCGTGGGCGATCACCAGCGCCTGCATCGTCATGGTGTTCTCTTCCATGAGGTAGGCGATGCAGGGGCTGGAGTTGATGACGATCTCGTAGGCCAGACCCATCTGGCCCCGCTTGTAGCCTTTCTGGGTGGCGAGGAACTGCTTGCCGTACGACCAGTGGTGGTAGCCCACCGGCATGCCGACCGACGAGTAGGCATCGATCATCTGCTCGGAGGTGATGATCTCGATCTGGCTGGGGTAGGTGTCGAGACCATAGTGCGCGGCGACCCGCGCGATCTCGCGGTCGTAGCGGTCGAGCAGTTCGAAGCTCCACTCGGAGCCTTCGGACAGGGGCTGGCGCGGCCGGGCGGATGGTTCCGCCCGGGCGACGTCGGATTCCATTTCGGGTTCCATCAGGCCACCTTCTTCCTGAACAGTTCGCGGAATACCGGATAGATGTCTTCCAGCGTGAGGATGCGCTGCATGGCGAAGCGCGGGCTCGCCGCCTTCACGCGCTCATATTCGTGCCACAGGCTCTGCGGCTCCTCGGCCTCGATCTCGACGTAGGCGAAATACTGCGTCAGCGGCAGGATGCTGTGCAGCAGCAGCTCGCGGCAGCGCGGCGAGTCGTCCTCCCAGTTGTCGCCGTCCGAGGCCTGGGCGGCGTAGATGTTCCAGCTGGCGCTCGGGTAGCGCGCGAGGATGACGTCGTGCATCAACTCGAGGGCGCTCGACACCACCGTGCCGCCGGACTCGCGCGAAGTGAAGAAATCTTCCTCGCCGACTTCCTTGGCCACGGTGTGGTGGCGGATGAATACCACGTCGATGCGCTCGTAGCTCTTGGTGAGAAAGAGGTACAGCAGCATGAAGAAGCGCTTGGCGATGTTCTTGCGGTCTTCGTCCATCGAGCCCGACACGTCCATCAGGCAGAACATCACGGCCTGGCTGCTGGGGGTTGGCTGGTCGACCCGGTTGGCGTAGCGCAGGTCCCAGGTGTCGATGAAGGGCACCGCGGCGACCCGCGCCTTGAGCGCCTCGATGTCTTCCCGCAGTGCGCCGGCCTCGGCGCTCATGCCGAGCCCGTTCGCCTCGAGCTCCGCGAGCTGTTCCTCGGCCTCGCGCAGCGCATCGCGCGGGCCGGCCGCCATGGCGAGCCGGCGCCCGATCGCCTGCTTCATCGAGCGCACCACGTGCAGGTTGGCGGGGTTGCCCTGGCTGACGAAGCCGGCGCGGGCCTTCTTCACTTCGGGCACGGCGGCGAGCTGCTTCTTCACCAGGTCCGGCAGCGCCAGGTCCTGGAAGAAGTACTCCATGAATTCCTCCTTCGACAGCTCGAACACGAAGTCGTCCATGCTTTCGTCGGCCG
>JBLMYH010000315.1:0-12032 GCA_050258175.1 Hyphomicrobiaceae bacterium | reverse complement strand
CTGGGGCGCGGCAATGCGCCGCTGGAACTCGAGTTGCCTATCGCCCTGCCCGAACCCGTGCTTGCGCTCGGCAGCCACATGAAGAACACGCTGTGCCTCGCCTGGGGCACGCGCGCCGTCGTCTCGCCGCACATCGGCGCGCTCGACACGGCGCGCAGCCTGGATACCCTGGCGCAGGTGGCGGCCGACCTGCAGCGGCTGTACCAGGTACGGGCAACGCGCCTCATCGTCGATCGCCACCCGGGCTACGGTAGCCGGCGCTACGCCCGCGACAGCGGTTTGCCGATGGCCGAAACCTGGCATCACCATGCCCACGCGTCCGCGCTGGCGTGGGAGTTCCCGGACATCCCCGAATGGATCGTGTTTGCCTGGGACGGCGTCGGCCTCGGCGCGGACGGCACGCTGTGGGGCGGCGAAGCCTTCACCGGCACGCCCGGGCGCTGGCGACACGCCGGCTCTTTCCGCCCCTTCCGCCTGCCCGGCGGCGACAAGGCCGGGCGCGAGCCATGGCGCGCTGCCGCGGCGCTGCTGTGGGAGTCAGGTCAGGACGCCCCCTTCGCCCCCGAGCCGCTGCGCCAGGCGTGGGCTGCCCGGCTCAATAGCCCCGTCAGTTCCGCAGTGGGCCGCCTGTTCGATGCCGCGGCAGCCCTGTGTGGCCTCTGCACCCACGCCAGTTTCGAGGGCGAAGGCCCGATGCGGCTGGAAGCGGAAGCGGAAGCGTCAGCCTCTGCCTCTGGCGCTCATGTCGTCGACCTGCCGCTGCAACGCGATGCATTCGGGGTGTGGCGAACCGACTGGGCACCGCTGCTGCCCGTGCTCACCGACAACGCTCGCCCGGTGGAAGAGCGCGCGGCCGCCTTTCATCTCAGCCTGGCACAGGCGCTGGTCGATCAGGCGCAGCAACTGCGTGCGCAGACCGGCATTCAGTCCATCGGCCTCACCGGCGGCGTGTTCCAGAACCGCGTGCTTGCCGAAGCCGCGATCGGCCGTCTCGAAGCTGCGGGATTCGCCGTCCAGTTGCCGCGGCGTATCCCGGTCAACGATGCCGGGTTAAGCTTCGGCCAGATCATCGAATTCATTCACCCGTACTAATCCATGGACGACACCCGCATCCTTCTCGCGCACGGCAACGGCGGCCGCCTGATGCGAGAGCTCATTGCCGACATCTTTGGCCGCCATTTCGGCAATCCGCTGCTCGATACCGACGCCGACGCCGTCACGCTGCCGCATGTGGACGGCGACATCATGGTCACCACCGACGGCTTCACCGTCGAGCCGCTCGACTTTCCCGGCGGCGATATCGGCTCGTTGGCCGTCCATGGCGTGGTCAATGACCTGGCGGTGGCCGGCGCCGATCCGCTTTATTTCACCGTTTCCGCACTCATCGAGGAAGGGCTGGAAATCGCCGCGCTCGACCGCTACATGACGAGCTTCGCCAAGGCTGCGCGGCACAATCACGTCGCCGTGGTGGCGGGTGACACCAAGGTGGTGCGCCGTGGCGAAGGCAGCGGCCTGTATCTCTCGGTCACCGGCCTCGGCGTCAAGCGCGCGGCCACCCGGCTCGCCATGGACCGCATCGCGCCGGGCGACGTGGTGCTGGTATCGGGTCCGGTCGGCGATCACGGCATTGCCGTGATGCTGGCACGCGAGCAGTTCGGCCTGTCCGGCGAACTGCGATCCGATTCGGCCTCGGTGCTGCCGCTGACGCGCGCCGTGCGCGATTTTCCCGATCTCAAGTTCATGCGCGACCCGACGCGCGGCGGCCTTGCCACCGTGGCCCATGAGATCGCACGCGCCAGCGGCCACAGCGTGGCGCTCGAGCAGAACGCGGTGCCGCTGCGTCCGGAAGTCGTGTCGGTCTGCGAAATGCTGGGCTACGACCCGTACTTCCTGGCCTGCGAAGGACGCGCCGTCGCCGTCGCCGCTCCCTCCGCCGCCGACGACGTGCTCGCCCGCTGGCGCGCCCTGCCGGAAGGCCGCGACGCCAGCATCATCGGCCGCATCGAAATGGGGGGTGGAAGGCTGATACTGGAAACCGGCCTTGGCGGCCGGCGCGTGCTGGACGAACTGGAGGACGATCCGCTGCCGCGGATCTGCTGAGCGGGCAAAAGTCGGAACGGCCCGGCCGGGGAGCGCCGTCATGTATGCTTGATTCATGGCTGCGAGGTTTCTACCACTTACACTGATCGAGCACCCCTTGCACAACGCTGGAGCCGCACAATGAACTGTCTGCTGAGCGCCTGGGATCGCCACGAAAGCGAGTTGCGGGCATGGCTGCGGAGCAGATTGGGCAACCCGCACGATGCCGAAGACATGCTGCAGGATCTGTTTCTCAGGGCCCTGCGCCAGGACAAGCAGTTCTGCGAGATCACCAACGCCCGCGCCTGGCTGTTCGAGGTGGCGCGTAACGCCCTGGCCGACCGCCTGCGCCTGAGGAAAGAACAGGTGGAATTGCCGGGCGATCTGGTGGCGGAACACGATGAGCCTGCGGCGCTGGCGTCGCTGTCCGCCTGCCTGCCGCGCGCGCTGTCCGAACTGGCCGAAGACGACCGCGAGGCGATCACGCTGTGCGACCTTGAAGGCCTGACCCAGGAAGACTACGCGCGGATGAAAGGTCTTACCCTGCCCGGGGCCAAGTCGCGGGTGCAGCGTGCGCGCAAACGCCTTCGCGACCACCTTACTGCCGCCTGCCAGGTCAAGTTCGACGCGGCAGGCCATGTCTGTTGCTTCATTCCGCGTAGCCGCAACAACTGATTCCGGCTTTCTGTCGGCGGGCTGCATCCTTTTGCAGGGTCGTTCGTCTTCTCAACCAAGCAGAACACGGAAGACACCATGCAAGCCCTCGCCCTGCAGTTGAGACGCTGGCCCGGCCAGCAGCCGATCCTGTTCCTGATCGTGGCCATCGCGATCTGGTTCGCCCTCTATCGCACGCTGATCCCGGCCTCCGAGGCGCTGGTTGCCGCGCTGCCGGTGGATCGCGCCGGTCATCTGGGCAGCGCGCTGCGATTCTTCTTCTATGACACGCCCAAGGTGCTGCTGCTGCTCACCGGGATCGTCTTCGTCATGGGCATCGTTCACACGTTCGTTTCACCCGAACGCACGCGTGCCCTGTTGTCGGGCCGCCGCCCGGGGCTGGGCAACGCCTTGGCGGCCAGCCTCGGCATTGTCACCCCGTTCTGCTCATGCTCGGCCGTGCCATTGTTCATCGGCTTTCTGCAGGCGGGCGTGCCACTGGGCGTGACGTTCTCGTTCCTGATTTCCGCGCCGATGGTGAATGAAATCGCGCTGGCCATGCTGTTCGGCCTGTTCGGCTGGAAGATTGCGGGACTGTATCTGCTTCTGGGCCTGACGATCGCTATCGTCGCAGGCGGAATCATCGGCATGCTGCGGATGGAGAGCCACCTCGAAGACTGGGTCCGCGCCATACAGAATTCGCAACGCCCCTCCCCCGTGGACGGCGAGCCAATGCTTTGGGGCGAACGCGTCGAAAACGGCTTCCAGCACGTCCGCGAAATCGTTTCCAAGGTATGGATCTATATCGTTCTGGGCGTGGCACTGGGCGCGGGCATCCACGGCTACGTGCCGCAAGATTTCATGGCCTCGATCATGGGCAAGGATGCGCCGTGGTGGGCGCTTCCTGCCGCCGTGCTGGTTGGCGTGCCGATGTACGCGAACGCGGCGGGCATCATCCCCATCGTCCAAGCGCTGCTCGCCAAGGGCGCGGCGCTAGGCACGGTGTTGGCGTTCATGATGAGTGTGATCGCGCTCTCCGCGCCAGAAATGGTCATTCTGCGCAAGGTATTGAAGCCCCGGTTGATCGCCACCTTCCTCGGTGTCGTGGCGTCCGGAATCCTGCTGGTGGGCTATGTGTTCAACGGCCTGCTCTGATTTCCCCCATGGCGTTCACCGCATCAAAAGCTAACAAAGCCGTTCCGATGACGTCCGCCCTGACGCGCGGCCGGATGCCGGGGCATCACAGAGAATCGGACCGTCGCTGCGGCGAATAGAGTTACAGACTGGAGATCGAAATCATGCAAATCAAAGTTCTAGGCACTGGTTGTGCAAACTGCAAAACCACCCTCAAACTGATCGCGGACATCGCCACCGAGAAAGGCGTGGCAGTGCAACTTGAAAAGGTCGAAGACATCCAGGCCATCATGGGCTATGGCGTCATGTCCACGCCCGGTGTCGTGATCGACGGCAAGGTGGTTCACGCCGGCGGTGTGCCGAGCCGCGAAAAAATTGCCGGCTGGCTGGCCGGCTCGCTCAGCGCGCCGCAAGCGGATCCCGCGCGCGGCGGTTGCTGCAGCGGCGGCTAATTGAACCCAGGCCGGCCGAATCCGGAAGCCTGGGCTTGGTTTTTTCCAGGACTCAGCTTAGCTGGGATCATCAGCTCACACGCGGTCACGGAGGCGACAGATGAACGAAGAGATCAGAAACAAGATCCTGGCCCTGCTGGATCAACACCGGATCATGACGATTGCCACGTTGCGGCCGGATGGCTGGCCGCAGGCGACGACCGTCGGCTACGTGAACGAAGGCCTCACCCTGTACTTCCTCTGCGGTCTGGACAGCCAGAAGGCACAGAATCTGGCGAAAGATGACCGGGTTTCGCTGACCATCGACCACGACACGCCGGACCTGATGGCAATCACCGGCCTGTCCATGGCGGCACACGCGCAAGCGGTCGTCGATCCGGACGAAGCGAACAAGGTTTTGCGTATGCTGCCGCTGAAGTATCCCGAACAGGCCTCGCTGCCAGTGCAGATGCCGACGCCGGAGGATGTCCGAATATTCCGCGTGACGCCGATGCTCATCTCCGTGCTCGACTACGCCAAAGGCTTCGGACACACGGACCTCGTCGCCTGCTGAGCGGGTTTGCCGAGACGATCTGCGGGCCAGCCCAAACCAGGGATCTATTTGCGGGAAGTTGCCTCGCGCTGCCGTTCGTGCGAAACCAGCTTCGCCAGTTCGGTCATTTCCTCCGCCAGCAGGCTCAGCAGATCGTCCAGCGTGAGGATGCCGACCAGTCCGCCCATGGCATCGACCACCGGCATGCGGCGCACGCCCTTGTCGCGCATGTAGCGCAGCGCCTCGAACAGGCCCTCGCCTTCGCGCACGGTCGCCACCTCGGGACCCATGATGTCGCCCACCTTGAGCGCTTCCGGGTTCACCCCCGCCGCCACCACCTCCACCACGATGTCGCGGTCGGTGACGATGCCGACCGGGCGCTTGCGACCATCGCTTTGCTCGACCACCACGAGGTCGCCGACATGATGGCTGCGCATCAACTGCGCCGCCTCGGTTACGGGAAGCGATTTTTGCGCGATCACCACTTCGCGGTTGCACAGTTCGCCGACTGACATGATGCCCTCCTCCTCTTTCTCAAGTCCCGCTTTCATTGAACAGTGCGGACTCCGAAAAAGCAAGGATTGTCAGGGCCTGGCCTGGCGCCGGCAGCGATCCGCCCAGACCGCCGCTTCCACCCGCGAACGCAGGTTCAACTTCTTCAGCAGATGCTTGACGTGGACTTTCACGGTCCCCTCCGCGATGCCCATGTCGCGGGCGATCAGCTTGTTGCTCTTACCGTCGATCAGGTGTTCGAGGATCCGGTTTTCCTGTTCGGTCAGTCCCGCATCGTCAGGGCTGGTGGGGCGGCTCTTTTCGCGCAGGGAAGTGACAAGCAATTGCGTGAGGCGCTCGCTGATGGCGATCTTGCCGTGCGCGGCCTCGCCCAGCTGCCGCATCAGGTCTTCCGGCTCCATGTCCTTCAGCAGGTAGCCGTCGGCCCCGGCCTGCAGCGCGGCCATCAGATCTTCGGCCTGGTCGGATACCGTCAGCATGATGACGCGTGAATCGAGATCGGCGTCCTTGATCGCTTTCAGCACCTCGACGCCACCCATGTCCTTCATGTTCAGGTCGAGCAGAATCATGTCCGGATGAAGGCTTTGCGCGAGTGCGATGCCTTCCTTGCCGCTGGGCGCCTCGCCGATGAAGCGAAACTCGGGTGCCGCCTGGATAAGCTGGATCACCCCCTTGCGGAACAGCGGGTGGTCGTCGACGATCAAAACGGTCTGGGGAATTGCCGGGGTCATGGCTCAGCTCGGGCGAACAGGATGAATGGGGATGGTGACATCGCGGCGGGTACTCGGCATGAAACGGAGGCTCACGCGGGTACCTTGGGTGGGCAGGTTTTCTGCCACCAACGTACCCCCCAGGTTCTTGGCCCGCTCTTCCATGATCGTCATGCCGTAATGATGGGCGCCGGCAGCCTGATGGATGCCGATGCCATCGTCAGTAACCGTCGCCCGCACCGAGCCGTCGCTCTCGCAGCTTACCTTGACCTGGGCATGTCGGGCCTGTGAGTGGTTCAGCACGTTTGACAGGGCTTCACGAACAATTTGCAGCGCATGGACTTCCTCGTTGGCCGTGAGGGTACAGCCGGACAGATGGGCGTCCAGCGTGATCGGGATGCTGCCGCGGCCGGCGAACTCCGTCACCGTGGTTTGCAGGGCGGCGGCCAGCCCCTCCCCCTCGATGCGCAGCCGGAACGTGGTGAGCAGTTCGCGTAACTGACGGTATGCACTGGTCAGGCCCTCACGCAACTCATTGAGCACTTCGCCGGCTTCGTTGCCTGCGGCGGATCGTTCGACCAGGGGTTTCAGGCGACTGACCTGGATTTTCATGTAAGACAGCGACTGCGCCAGCGAGTCGTGCAGATCACGCGCCAGCGCGGCACGTTCTTCCAGTAATGAGAGACGACGGCTCTGCTCGCTGCGCCGCGCAGTGCCGATGGCGATGCCGATGTGGCGCGACAACGCCTCCAGCAACTGGGTCTGCCAGTGGTCCAGTTCCTTTCCGGCCGGCATTTCCAGCTGCAGCACGCCGTAGTGTTGTTCGGTGTCCTTGAGTGGCAGCGACAGCACGCGCCGCCCATCCTGCAGCGCATGCACGGCCAGGGACCGATGGGCCAGGCAGTCGGCGCAGTTCATCAGCCCGCACAGGTCGGGATCGCCGCTTTCCGGATGCAAAGTGCTGGCGATCACGTGCGCGCGGGTCGCGTCGGACTCCACCAGACAGGCCCGTCCATGTCCCACACCGAGCACGTTCTCCAGGTCCTTCAGCAGAATGGCATAGGTGTCGGGCGCCACCGGCCCGTTGTAGAGCCGCGTGATCGAGTGATACAGCAGTTCGAGCGAGCGATTGGCGATGGTGAGCTCGGCGGTCTTTTCCTCCACCCTGGCTTCGAGGTTCTGGTAGAGCTTGGAGAGATCCTCCGCCATGAAGTTGAAGGCCTGGCCCAGCCGCCCGATTTCGTCCTCTCCGGTCAGGTCGGTGCGCACGGCCAGATTGCCCTGTCCAATCTGGTCGGCCATACCCAGCAGGCCGCGCAGAGGATGGACAAGAATGTTGTTGACCAGATAGATGGAGAGAATCACCACGAGAAGCGTGGCGATGACCGCTGCCCCAAGGATCACCCGCATGACCAGGATCTTCGCTTCGGCCGCCTCTTCGATCTGTTTGACCAGATCATTGATGCGGGCGACGAATGCGGGAATCTGGTCCAGCACCCCTGCGCTTGTCGCCGTTGCGGCGGGCACGGCCGGCAGGCCGAGCAAGCCGGGTTTGATCTGGGCGCGCCAGCTGGCTTCGACCTGGCGGTACACCAGCCGGAGCGGTGCGGTTTTATCGTCCGGCAGGACGGCGAGGATGGGCCCCGCTTTCAGGTCGAGCTCGAACCGGCTGACGGCCCGATTCAGGTCCTTCCGGTATTCGGGATTTTCGTTCTGCTGGAGGCGCTGATAGATCGAGGCCATGCGCCAACTCTGCATTCTCAGGCTGCCCGCCAGGTTGATCGCCTTGCCGCTGCCTTGGGTGGTTTCCGCCACCATCCAGGAGGTGGACATGCTGGCGACCGCCAGCACGGTAATGGCGGCAAACATGCCGCCCAGCCGCAGCAGCAGCGAATTCTGCAGCTTGTTTCCCGCCAGACGGACCACCTGTTTCCTCCATGCGATAAGCATTCAGCCACGCTGCAAGCCTAATACATCCCTGGTTCGGCATGGCGGATAAAAGGGTATACCCCTTCTTTGCTGCGCGGGTCCCGTCAGACGCACCGTCCGAACAAGATCCCGAAAAAACAGTGGGTTAGCGCGTACCCCGCCTACCCACAAAGAGGTAGACAGGCTGCTTTCCTGCGCGCTTCCCCCTCTGGCGACGACGGGGCGGATGGCGTACAAAACACCCCAAGGTCCTTTTATCTCACCAGTACAGGCTACGGGGTGGATCATGGCAACGCAACAATACAAGGCATGGTCGGTCGTCATCATGAGCACGCTGGCGTTCACGGTGTGCTTCATGATCTGGATGATGTTCGCCGTCATCGGCGTTCCGATCAAGCAGCAACTGGGACTGAACGAGACCGAGTTCGGCGTCCTGATCGCCACGCCGGTATTGACCGGGTCCCTGAGCCGGCTCCCTCTGGGCATGTTGACCGACAAGTTCGGCGGTCGGATCGTGATGTTCATACTGATGCTGTCGACGGTCATTCCGATCTGGCTGATCTCGGATGCGACGGCATTCTGGCAGTTCCTGATAGTCGGGCTTTTCGTCGGCCTGGCGGGCGGCTCGTTCACCGTCGGCATTGCCTATTGTGCCCGCTGGTTTCCCAAGGAGCGGCAGGGCACGGCGATGGGGATTTTCGGCGCCGGCAATACCGGGGCTGCCCTCACCAAGCTGCTGGCACCAATCATCGTGGTGGGGTACGGCTGGACGATGGTTCCCAAGGTCTATGCGGTGCTGATGTTGGTGACCGCGATCGTGTTCTGGTTCTTCACCTACACCCATCCCGAACACAAGGTGGGCAAGTCCGTCACCATCCGTCAGCAGCTTGCCGCCTTCAAGGACCCGAAGGTATGGCGTTACAGCCAGTACTACTCGATCGTGTTCGGCGGCTATGTTGCGCTGGCCCTGTGGATGACCAAGTACTACGTCAGCGAATACGGCTTCGACCTCCGGACCGCTGCAATGCTGGCGGCGGCCTTCAGCATCCCGGGCGGCCTGTTGCGGGCGGTCGGGGGCTATTTCTCCGACAGGTTCGGCGCCCACACCATGACGTGGTGGGTGTTGTGGATTTCGCTGGTCTGCCTGTTCTTCCTGTCCTACCCGCAGAGCGACATCACCATCCAGACCGTCGGCGGCCCCTACACCTTCCATTTCGGCCTCAATGCGACGGTATTCACCGTTGTCATGTTCACCCTGGGCGTCGTGTTCGCCCTCGGCAAGGCCTCGGTCTTCAAGTACATCTCGGACGACTACCCCCACAACATCGGCGTGGTCTCCGGCGTGGTCGGACTGGCCGGCGGCCTGGGCGGGTTCCTGATGCCGATCATGTTCGGCGCGCTGGTCGACCTGACCGGCATCCGTTCCTCCGCCTTCATGCTGATGTTCGGCGTGGTGTGGGTGTCGCTGATGTGGATGTACTGGACGGAAGTGCGCCCGATGGATGCGGCCCGGGAGCTGAAGCGGGCCCAGCTCGCTGACCGGATGGAGTAGTCGAGCCTGGGCAGGAAATGAACGGCCCAGTGGGTCAATTTTTGAGAGGAATAGGCCATGCCTACCAATATCAAGGACTGGAATCCGGAAGATGCGGCCTTCTGGGAAACGACCGGCAAGAAGATTGCCTACCGCAACCTGTGGATCTCGGTACCGGCCCTGCTGTGCGGCTTCGCCGTGTGGCTGATGTGGGGAATCATCACGGTGCAGATGTCCAACCTGGGCTTCCCGTTCAGCAAGGACGAACTGTTCACGCTGACCGCGATCTCGGGTCTAGCCGGCGCGACGATGCGCATTCCCTCCTCCTTCTTCATCCGGCTGGCGGGCGGGCGCAACGTCATCTTCCTCACCACCTCGATGCTGCTCGCGCCGGCGATCGGCACCGGCATCGTCCTGATGCACCCCGAATGGCCGCTGTGGTCGTTCCAGCTGATGGCGCTGTGGTCCGGCGTCGGCGGCGGCAACTTCGCCAGCTCGATGTCGAACATCAGCACGTTCTTCCCCAAGCGCCTGCAGGGCACGGCGCTGGGCATCAACGCGGGCCTCGGCAACTTCGGCGTCACCACCATGCAGATCGTCATCCCGCTGGTGATGACGGTCGGCGTGTTCGGCGCGCTGGGCGGCGAGCCGATGACGCTGGTGAAGGATAGCGGCTGGATCTTCGGCAAGATCGTCGCCGGCACGCCGACCTACATCCAGAACGCCGGCCTCACCTGGGTGCTGTCGCTGGTACCGCTGGGCATCATCGCCTGGTTCGGCATGAACAATCTGCTTCCCGTCTCGCCGGATGCCGGCCATGCCATCACTTCCTTCATCAAGGTGACCTGGCTCTACACGCTGGTCTTCATCCCAGCCATCGGCGGCCTCTACCTCTATCTGCCGGCACCGACCGGGCTAGGTCTATTGAACATGTGGGTGGCGATGCCACTGATCATCGTCGTGACGCTGGTGATCCTGAAGCTTGCCGCCTTCGGCCCGATGAAGGAAAACATCGCCAGGCAGTTCGCGATCTTCAGGAACAAGCACACCTGGTCGATGACCGTCCTTTACATCGTCACCTTCGGCTCGTTCATCGGTTTCTCGATGGCGCTGCCGCTGTCGATCAAGGTCATCTTCGGCGACCAGCACATCCTCAGCGCGGGCGGCGTCTGGGAGCACGTCAAGAACCCCAATGCCCCGTCCGCCCTGACCTACGCCTGGATCGGCCCCTTCGTCGGCGCGCTGATCCGTCCGGTCGGCGGGTGGATAGCCGACAAGGTCGGCGGCTCCATCGTCACCCAGATCATCTCGGCAGTGATGGTCGTCGCCTCCGCCTACGCCGGCTGGATCCTGATGCAGGCGTATCAGTCGGCCACGCCGGAAATCTACTTCACCCAGTTCCTGCTGGTGTTCGTGGTGCTGTTCGCCGCCACCGGCATCGGCAACGGCTCCACCTTCCGCACCGTCGGCGTGATCTTCGACCGCGTGCAGGCCGGTCCGGTGCTCGGCTGGACCTCGTCGGTCGCAGCCTACGGCGCCTTCATCGCCCCCGAGGTGATCAAGGACCAGATCAAGGCCGGCACCCCGGAAAACGCCATGTACGGTTTCGCCGTGTTCTATGCCCTGTGCCTGCTGCTGAACTGGTGGTTCTACCTGCGCAAGAACGCCTACATCAAGAATCCTTGAGCATCGAACAAACCTAGCAAGGAGCAATGCAATGAGCCACTTCCTCGACCGACTGAGCTTCTTCAAGAAGAACCTCGGCGACTTCTCCAACGGCCACGGCGTCGTCAGCAACGAAGACCGCAGTTGGGAAAACGCCTACCGCAGCCGCTGGCAGCAGGACAAAGTGGTGCGTTCCACCCACGGGGTGAACTGCACCGGCTCGTGCAGCTGGAAGATCTTCGTCAAGAACGGCCTGATCACCTGGGAGATCCAGCAGACCGACTACCCGCGCACCCGGCCCGACCTGCCGAACCACGAGCCGCGCGGCTGCCCGCGCGGCGCCAGCTACTCCTGGTACGTGTATTCGGCGCAGCGCGTGAAGTACCCGCTGATCCGAGGCCGCCTGATGGAAATGTGGCGCGAGGCGAGAAAGACGATGGACCCGGTGGCCGCCTGGCAGTCGATCAGCCAGAATCCCGAGAAGGCGAAACGCTACAAGTCGATCCGCGGCCAGGGCGGCTTCGTGCGCGCCAAGTGGGACGAGGTCACCGAGATCGTCGCCGCGGCCAACGTCTTCACGATCAAGGAATTCGGACCCGACCGCATCTACGGCTTCTCGCCGATCCCGGCGATGTCGATGGTGAGCTATGCGGCGGGATCACGCTACATGTCCCTGATCGGCGGCGTCTGCGGCTCGTTCTACGACTGGTACTGCGACCTGCCGCCGGTCCCGCCAAAGAAGACCAACAGCACCCAAACCAGCCGGATCAGAGTCGGATCCACATCCATGTAATTCCCCAATCCTCCGCAGACCCCCGCGATTTTCTGGTCAG
>JBLMYH010000314.1:0-21855 GCA_050258175.1 Hyphomicrobiaceae bacterium | reverse complement strand
CTTGTACGTTGCAGGACAAGGGGCACACGATTCGTGTGCCCCTTTTCTTTTTGTGCGATTGCGCACCCCCGCCAAAGGCAGCGCCACTGAATTACCCGGCCGAGGAAACGCACTGCCACACACTGCCACGAACAGGACACACCGCGGACACCTCCGCTTTTTAAGATGCTTCACCTCGGCCGACGCAGACGCACCGCGCCGAGTGAAACCTCTCTATCATTCTTTAAAAGGAATCGAGTCATGAAAAGCATTCTTCAAGCTGCCGTCCTCACCTCCCTGCTCGCCTCGTTTTCGGCATTTGCCCACCATCCCGCCGAAGACATCGTCGATGCGGAAACCTGGGCCATGATCGATGAAAATGTGGCCGACACGCCGCACGCCGATCTGGTTTTCGACGACATGGGAAATTAAGCGCAGCAGGAAGACGGCAGACCGGACAATGCGGTCCGGATGCCCCTGTCGTACAGAGCCGGCCCCGCGGTGGAAACATTCCGCCCGGGGCCGGCCTTCCTTCCACGCTCGCCGGCGCTGCAGCCTGGGCTAGCCGCGGTAGGTGCAGCCCGAGTCGTGGGTTTCCATGACCGTGACGGCACTCAATCCCGGCAGCGTCGGCCTGAGTTGCCGCCACAGCCACACCGCGAGGTTTTCGCTGGTCGGGTTGTCCAGTCCGGCGATGTCGTTGAGGCAGCGATGATCGAGCGCAGCATGGATGGGCCGCCAGGCCGCCTCGATGTCGGCGAAATCGAGCACCCAGCCGAACACGGGGTCGACCTCGCCGCTGACGGTCAGCTCGACCTTGAACGAATGGCCGTGCAGGCGCGAACAGGGGTGGGACTCGGGCAAGGCTGGCAGGCGCCGCGCGCATTGCAGGTGGAAGATGCGGAAAATGTCCATGCGGCATTTTCACCGATGTCGCAGCGACTGGCTATGCGGCGGCTAAGCGGCGACCGCGCCCGCCCCGCCCGCCGCACGCCTGCATCGGCGGACAGGGGGGCCGCTGCCGTCTGCGCAGTGGATGTCGGGGTGGACTCGGGGATCACGTCACGCACCGAGCGCCCTCACGCGGCCAGTTCCTTCGCCAGCGCATTGCGGCGAGCGGTTTCGCTGCCGGTCAGCGCAAACCCCTGCAGGCGCCCGCTGTCGTCCACGTGCAGGGCGCAAATGCCGGTGTCGCTGCAGTCCACCTTCCAGCCGCCCGCCGCACCGGGCTTCGGCGGCAGCACGGCGACGGGATGCGCCGGGGTTTTCACCATCACCGGCATCGCCGGATACACGACCGGCGTCGGCGTTCCGGTGAGCGTTGCGGCGAGCGCCCGCGCCTGCACCATCAGCGGCTGCACGTAGGGCAGGCTGAGCCCCTCGACTTCGGCGCAGTCGCCGATTGCATACACGTTCGCCACGCCGGTTTCCAGCAGGCGGCTGGTCTGGATGCCGCGCCCGACCGGGATGCCGGCCGCCTGCGCCAGCTGCGTGCGTGGCCGCAGGCCGATCGCCGAGAGCACGACATCGGCGGCAAGGATCTCGTCATTATCCAGCACAACCTGGTAACCCGCTGCGGCCTGCTCGACGCTTTGCCCGCTGCGCCCGAAGTGCCAGGTCACCCCCAGCGCGGCAAGGCTGTCGGCCAGACGCCGCCCGGCCTCGACCGGCAACAGGCGTTCCAGCGGCCATTTGCCCAGGTGCACCACGTCGACCGCGAAGCCGGCCTGCACCAGGTCGTTGGCAAACTCGCAGCCGATCAGTCCGCCGCCGAGCACCGTGACACGCTGTTTGCCGTCGAGGGCGGCGCGAAAGGCGGCGTAGCCGGCCAGGTCATTCACCGCCAGCACACCGCCTGCGCCGTCGCCGGGCAGCCCATGCGGAATCGGGTCGGCACCGAGCGCGAGCACCAGCTTGCTGTAGTCCAGCCCGCCGCTGCCGGTCTGGATCCGCCTGGCTTGCGCGTCGATCGCCGTTACGCGGGTGTGCGTCAACACTGTCGCATTTTGCTCGGCCGCCATCTTTGCGGCGCTGGCGCCGGCCAGCGCCGCCGCGTTGCGCCCTGCCGCGAGCGCGTTCGACAGATTGGGCTTGGAATAGAAGACGCCGTCGTCCGCAGTAACCAGCGTGACTGGGGTGGCCGTGTCGCGCTTGCGGATTTCCTTCAACAGGGTGTAACCGGCGAGGCCGGAACCGGCGATGACGATGGGGTGCATGAAAATCTCCTGAACTCAAAGCCCGGGAGGCGCGACGCCCCTCCCGGTGCGGATGTTGATCAGACGGCGGCGACTTCAATCATCTCGAAATCCGCTTTCGAGACGCCGCAGTCCGGGCATTCCCAGCCCTCCGGCACGTCTTCCCAGCGCGTTCCGGGGGCGATGCCGTGTTCCGGGTCGCCTTTGGATTCGTCGTAGATGTAGCCGCAAACGATGCATTGCCACGCTTTCATGCTGTGTCCTTTCAGTCAAATGGGCTTCAAAGATTCTTCAGGCGGCGATCGCGTCCTTCTGCGCCTGGTAGTGCCTCGCGTGCTTCTCTTCCACCCTGGTTAGGGCAGCGAAACGCTTGGCGGCCTTGTCCAACACGCTCTTGAACATGTCCGCGTGCTCCTTCGATTCAGCAAGCTGCTCGTCCATCTCGGCGACCGCGGCGGTGTTGCCCTCGACCATCGCCTCGTGGCGGAACGTGGGATACATCTCGGTGTACTCGTGCGTTTCGCCTTCGATCGCGTACTGCAGGCACTTGGCCGGTGTCAGCGTCTCGTCGGAAAACAGCAGCTCCGCGTGGCCGAAGGCGTGCAGCATTTCCTGCGCGGCGGTGGCCTCGAACACCCTGGCGGTGGCCTCGTCGCCCGCCTTGCGACACTGGCGCGCGAACCACAGGTACTTTATGTGGGCCATCGATTCGCCGGCGAAGGCGGCTTCGAGATTCCGGATGGTCGGGGACGTCGTGTTCTGCATGATTCGCTCCTGTTCGGTTGATTTTCAATGTCAATCAAGACAGGAGCGATACTAGATACTATCGATATATCGATCTAACGGAAATTATGGATAGAAACGATTGACGACATCAATTGCCAAGCAGCAGCACTGCCGCCGCCCCGGCGAAGGCCTACAGGCTTCTCTGCCCGCGCGACCCGCCTACAACTCCGAAAACAGGTACGCCAGCAGCGCGAAACCGAGCACCACCACCGACACGTTCATCGCAATCCCGCCCCAGGTGCAGTAGCGCTCGGGAATTTCGATCGGCTTCAGCGTCTTCAGCACGCGCCGGTACTGCACGATCGAGAAGCCGATCACGGTCAGCGCCAGGCTGATGAAGGCGATGCCGATCCAGAAAGACATGTCGCGTCCGGCATGCCCCGGATTCTGGCGCAGGACGTGCAGGAACAGGCCGAAGCGTTCGAGCACGAAGCCGAAGGCCATCAGGGTCAGGCCGGTGCGGTTCCACGCCATCAGCGTGCGTTCGGCGGCGAAAAAGACGCGCGGATCATTGAGGTCGGACATGCTTAGACGGGCTCCACTTCGCCGGGCAAGGCGCCTTTCAGCGTCGCCAGCAGGCGTTCGAAGGTTTCGGGAAACGGCGCGCGCTTGCGCCACACCAGGCCTATGGTGCGCCCAGGGGCAGGATTCTTGAAGGGCCGGATTGCCACCGCTCTCTTACTGACGCGCGGTGCCGCCTCCACCGCCAGCGCAGGCAGCAGCGTCAATCCCAGCCCCATGCCCACCATCTGGCGCAGGGTTTCCAGACTGGTGGCACGCACCTCCTCGCGGCCCGCGCTGCCCGCGCCGCAGACGTCGAGTGCCTGGTCGCGCAGGCAGTGCCCTTCGTCGAGCAGCAGCAGCTTCTCGTCCGTGATGTCGGACACCTTCAGCACCTCGCGCTTGGCAAGCGCATGCCCGGCGGGCAGCGCGGCAAGAAACGGCTCGTAAAAAAGCGGCTCGACACGCAGGCTGTCGTCCATGATGGGCAACGCCAGCAACGCCGCGTCGAGTTTGCCTTCGAGCAGATGGTCGAGGATCTGCGGCGTCATCTCCTCACGCAACAGCAGGCGCAGTCCAGGATGCTTGCGGTGCACCAGCGTCAGCGCGTGCGGCAGGTAATACGGCCCCAGCGTTGGAATAACGCCCAGGTGAATCGTGCGCACCATCGGTTCCTGCGCATGCTTGGCAAGTTCGCGGATGCGCTCGGATTCCTCGACGACGTTGCGCGCGGCGGCGAGGATTTCGCGACCGATCGGCGTGGGCGTGACACGCTTCAGGCTGCGGTCGAATAGCGTTACGCCGAGGAAATCTTCCAGCTTCTTGAGCTGGGTCGACAGCGTTGACTGGGTGATGAAGCAGGCTTCTGCCGCGCGGCCGAAATGGCCGTGATCGGCGAGCGCGACGAGATATTTCAGCTCCTGCAACGTCATTTCGGATCGTTCGATCGCATCAATTGAAACATTCTAGACTATTCACGAGACAAGCTCTCATTCATGGCCTTCAATACCTTGACGAGGTGAAGCAGGCCGCGTTCACGCCTGGCAATGCGCCGCGCCGTCGCGGCCGCGGCGTCGCGGCAGACGCGGTGGGCGACGAAGACCTGCCGGAGATTGGCTAAAGTGAATTCATGAAGACCGACGTCCGCACCCTGCTGGATTTCTTCCACAACCCGCGCCACGTCCGCGCAGCGAAGTGGGGGAGTGGCACGCTGGTTGCCGCGCTGTCGGGCGGGGTGGTCTGGCTCGTGCTGGCCGAGGGCGGCACCCGCATCGACACGCCGATGGGGCAGGCGCTGGCGGGATCGGGGGTGGCGGCGTTGGCGACCGCCGTGGGCGCACTGCCTGCGCTGTTTGTCCGCCATATCTCGCCGCGCCTGGAAGACGTCATGCTCGGTTTTGGCGCCGGCGTGATGGTGGCCGCCTCGTGCTTTTCGCTGGTCATACCGGGCGTGGCGGCGGGTAGCGCCATTCTCGGCAACAAGCCGGCAGGCGCCTTGCTCGTTGCCAGCGGCCTGCTGCTTGGCGCACTCTTTCTTCTGCTGGCCGACAAGCTTGTGCCGCACGAGCACCAGCGTGCCGGGCGCCAGGGCCCCGACTGGATTCACCTGCGCAGCGTGTGGCTGATGGTGTTTGCGATCTGCCTGCATAACTTCCCGGAGGGCATGGCGATCGGGGTCGGCTTTTCCGGCGGCGACACGTCGGTAGGAATCCCGCTTGCCGCCGCGATCGCCATCCAGGACGTGCCGGAAGGCCTGGTGGTGGCGGTGGCGCTGCGCACCGTGGCCTACGCGCCCTGGCGGGCCACCGCGGCAGGCGCCCTGTCGGGTCTTGCCGAGCCGGTCGGCGCGGTCGTCAGTGTCGCACTGACCTCGGGCTTCGCCCCGCTCTACCCGGCCGGCCTGGGCTTTGCCGCCGGGGCAATGATCTGGGTGGTGTCACACGAAATCATCCCGGAAACCCATCGCAAAGGTCACGAGCAGGCGGCGACGCTTGGTCTCATCGGCGGCTTTGTCGTCATGATGCTGCTGGATACCGCGTTGGGATAACGTTCAAACCGAAAGGAGATCGACATGGCCAAGGCTAAAGCGCCCCCCGCGGGCAAACACCCCTTCCTGACCGACATCAAGACGCTGCGGGCGCGCGCCCGCATGCACATCGAGAACGGCGCGGTCACCGCGGGCTATCAGGCCGATCGCGAGACCGTGATCAAGCTGCTGAACGAGGCGCTGGCCACCGAACTGGTGTGCATCCTGCGTTACAAGCGGCATTACTTCATGGCCAGCGGAATCAATGCCGACGCGGTGGCGCAGGAATTCCTGCAGCATGCCAACGACGAGCAGGGCCACGCCGACCTGATCGCCGCACGCATCGTCCAATTGAAGGGCGAGCCGAACTTCAGCCCACAGGGCCTGGCGACGCGTTCGCATGCCGAATACGTCGAAGGCAGCGATCTGATCGACATGATCAAGGAAGACCTGGTTGCCGAGCGCATCGCGATCGAGAGCTACGGCGAGATGGTCCGTTACATGGGGGACAAGGACATCACCTCGCGCCGCATGCTGGAAGACATCCTGGCGATGGAAGAAGAACACGCCGACGACCTGTCGAACCTGCTGGAAGACCTCGGCCGCTAGCCCGGGATCAGACGAGGGCGACCGAATAAGTCGCCTCGTGCCAGCGTGCCTCGCGCAGATCGAACCAGGTGAAATCGACCTGACGGCGGCCTGCCAGTTGCGCGGCCTCAAGCTTCAGGCCGTGGAGACCGCAACCGCATTCGAGCGTGGCCAGATCGGCTACGTCGCGCCAGCCGTCGAACCCGAGATGCACCGTGGCAGGCTGCGGCAGCACAAGCCAAAGGTCCACACCCGCAGCGCACAGACCAAGCGGCGCACCGGGCGTCCAGATGGTGCATTCCAGGTCGGGGCGCACGCCAGCGTAACGCGCCCACACCGCAGCCGGCCGGTCGACCGGCTGCCCTGCCGCACGCGACAGGGCGAGCTTGATGAATTCGGCATGCGCCCAGGCGAGCGGCCGCGCCGAACCCGTCGCTTTCCCCGGCTTGAAGGATCCCAGCGGTGCGCTGTCCCAAACCTGTTCGGGAATCAGACCGTGACTCGACATCGCGTTCATCGTCTGCAGATAGGGCAACGGATCAAGGCCGGCGGCAAGTTCATAGTGTCCGCGCTCGCCCGCCAGCAGCGGCCAGCCGCGCCCGCGGCCTGCCCCGTCGAATGCGCCCCCGTCCTGATGTTCGCCGTAGCCGTCGCCGTTGTAGCGATGCCAGACCGGCCCCGCTGGCGTGTCGGTTTTGAGGAGTGCATCGACCAGCACCAGCGTGTCGCGTATCAGCACGTCATCGGCGCGGCGCAGCCCCAGGCGCACCAGCTGCAGAAAGTCGGTGGCGATCTGCGCGGCGGCGGCAAGTTTCAGATCCTCGCCGCGATTGTTGATTGACAGCACCCGCTGCATCGCACGGTCGTCGCAAAAAATGTCCGCGGGCGCTTCCCGCACGTAATACGCCGTCACGCCGTAACGCCTACCGAACGCCGTGTCGCGTGCCACGCACCAGTCTTCGAGGCGGGCGTTCCAGAAGTCGGCCACGGCAAGCGGCAGGGCACGCTCCGCTTCCGGCAGGATCGCGGCGCCGGCGACCAGCGCAGCGATGCAAGCCGCCATGGTGAACGGGTTGACCCCGGCATCCTCTTCCCAACGGTCCTGCGGGCTTGCCGGCCCGTGCAGGATCAGAAACGCCAGCGCGCGACGCACGCTGTCGGTGACGTGCATCCCGGCCAAGACACCGCGCTCGGCCAGGTTTGCCGCAAGCAAGACCGGCAATGCGGTTTCGTCGAGCTGGATGCCGCCCCAGTAGGGCTTGCCGCCGAGCCACTGATTCTGGTTCCAGTGCCCGTCGGCGTTTTGCGTCGCCATCAGATAGCCGAGCACCGCGCGTGCTTCGTTCACGCTGCCCAGAGCCAGCAGCGCCTGCGCCGACTCGACCAGATCGCGCGGCCAGACCAGATGGTAACCGCCACGTTCTTCGCCGCGATTGCCCCACGGGATCGACAGGCTTGCCACCATTGCCCCCTGAAAGGTCTTGTCGCTGTGGGTTTTGAGCACCTGCGCCGAGCAGGCGAGCTGCGCACGCAGCGCGGCCGGCAGGTCGTTCGTCTTCTCGGCCGGCTCGCACACCTGGTGCCAGTCCGCCAAGCCGCCGCCTGCTGGTCGTGGACGCGGGAAAAGGGCTGCATCAACGCCGTGCGCGCCAGCGTGGCGGCGGCGTGCTTCGAGGTTGCCAGCCCCAGCGCCAGCGTCGCGCGTGGGGCCACTTCCGCCATCAGCGCCACGTTTCCCGGCCCCGCTTCGGCGTAATGCCAGCTCATGCGGCCGTTGGCGGCGAAATCCTGCCAGCCATCAGACGCGCCGACGTATCCTGCCGACGCCGCCCCCATTGCATCCTCGCCGTCCGCCGTCCGGGCCAGCAAAGCCAGTCCGAACGGGCCCTGTCTCGCCCACAGGACGCCCTGCCCCCTGTGCATCATCGCCTCGGCGCGGTTGTCCCGGCCGGTACCGCCCAGATGCGGGGCGAGCAGCACATAGACGCGCAGATTCGGTTCCGCCTCGAGGGCAAGGTCGATCAGCAGCACGTCGCGTGTCGCGTCCGGACAGAGGCGCAGGCTCAGCACGAAGCGTGGATGGCGATGCGTGATGCGCGGCAAGGGCACGCCCGGCGCCGGCACGGTAAGCGTGTAATCACCGCCACGCTTGACCTCGACCCAGAAGCCGGCGTCGTCCGCGACGATGAAGCCGAGGTCGCGAATCTGCGGAATATCGATGCGCGGGTAGTAGACCTCGTTGACGATGCCGTGGCCGAGCGTGAACCACAACCGCGACGGGCCGATTGCGGTGCCCACCAGATCCTTGTCGGACGAGGTCCAGCTCGGTGCAATGCCCGGCGCACCGGGGGCATGGCCGGCTGTCGGATAGCGGTTTCGCAGGATAGACGACATCATGGGGCAGCCATTCCGTGCAATGCGCTGTGACGACATGCCGATTTCGACTGCGCATCGGGCAAGCCGTTCACGCTGTCGCAGCGTGTGCTGCCCCCATGCAGTCCACTCCTGCGGCGGCGCGCCACGGCAAGGCGCCCGGCGCGAACCGGATCGCCTGGCTGCGATCAGCCGGCAGGCTCGGCCACCGGTACAGCTGCCCGGGCCACCGCGTCGACGGCCGGAGAGTGGTGCCCCATGGCCAGCGCGTAAATCCGCTGCAAATCCTCTTCGCTGACATCGACAAAGGTGTCGATCTGGGAAAGCGCATAGACGAGATTGCTGTGCGGGATCATGCTCTCTTCGGCTGGTTCGGCCTTTGCTTGGCCCTGCGAACGGCGATGCCAGGATTGCGGATAGCGCCGCCAGGCAAGCGGGGCGTTGAACGCGACCGCCACCGCCAGCAACACAACGACGTTGAGCAGTACCGGGCTGAACACGTAGCCGTAACCCAGGGCATGCACCGTTTCGCCGCCAAGCACCGCATACAGCGCGGTCGCGCCACCCGGCGGGTGCAGGCAGCGCAGGGTGTACATGGCGGCGATCGCCAGCGCCACCGCAACCGAGGCGGCCAGCATGGGTTCGGCGCCAAGCCAGTTCTGGCAGGCGACGCCGATCACCGCCGACACCAGGTTGCCACCGAACACCGGCCACGGCTGCGACAGCGCGCCATGCGGCGCGGCGAACAGCAGCACGGCGGAGGCACCCATCGAGGCGACGGCCAGCACCCCGCCATGCCCCCCCAGCCAGACATGGCTAACCCACAGCACCGCGAGGATGCCGAGCAGGCCGCCACTTGCCGAAATCCAATGTTCGCGCTCGGAAACCGAATAAGCGAGTTTACGTACCATCAGCATGTGCCTCGTGTCTGGATGCTCCGAATGGGGTGCTTGGGGTCCGCTTCGAGTGGCGTGGCGCAAGCGCGGGCATGCACCTCAAGCCTCTGCGAGGCTTGGGGTGCGTTCGGCAGCCTCAACCCGTGCTCCAGGCGCGCGGCCGCCGCATGCCGGCAATCTTGCAGGCCTGCTTGACGTAGCCGTAGGGGAACAGTTCGAACAGCTTCTTTTGCGCCTCCTTGCCCATGCGCTCGGCGAGGTGCTTGATGACGAAACGGGCATCGGCCGCGACCTGGTGCTCCTCGTAGTAGTCGCGCATGAAGCGGATGGCGTCCCAGTGGTCGTCGTTGAGCTGGATATTTTCGTCATCGGCCAGGGCCCTGGCCACCGCCTCGTTCCAGTCGCCGGGCTCGACCAGATAACCTTCGGCGTCGCGCTCGGGCATCACGGCCGTGAGATCGGGTGTGTGATTCATGGCAGGCTCCTTAGTCTTGGTTGAGGGCCCAAGTTTAGGGAAGTCTTATATATCCATCCAACGATAAATTTTGGTGTTTAATATCGAAAACACCGATATGTTGACATGGACACCGAACTCGCCCGCACCTTCCTGATGGTGGCTGCCACCGGCAACTTTGTCGCCGCAGCCAGCCGCCTGCACGTCACGCAATCGACCGTGAGCGCACGCATCCACACGCTGGAGACCGCGCTCGGCGCGCGCCTTTTCCAGCGCGGGCGCAATGGCGCCGAACTCACTGCATCGGGCAAGCGCTTCCTGCGCCACGCCAAGAACCTGGTGCGGACCGTCGAGCAGGCACACCATGATGTCGGCCTGCCCCAGGGCTTTCACGATGTGCTGACGCTGTCCGGCCGGATTGCGTTGTGGGAAGGCTTCCTGCCGCACTGGGTGAAGTGGATGCGCGCGGCGGCACCGGACGTGTCGCTGCGGCTGGAAATCGGGTTCGAAGCCGACATCATGCAGAGCCTCATCGAGGGTACGGTCGACATCGGCGTGATGTACACGCCGACCTCGCGCCCGGGACTGGTGGTCGAACCACTGTTCGAAGAGACCCTGTTGCTGGTGACCAGCGACCTTGCACGTGGCTGGCCTGACGAAGGCTACATCCATGTCGACTGGGGGCCGGAATTCCATGCGCAGTTCAGCGACCATCATCCCGACGCCCCGCCGCCCACCCTGGTGGCCAACATCGGCTGGCTAGGCGTACAGCAACTACTGACTTACGGTGGCAGCGGCTATTTTCCGCAACGCCTGGTGCGGCGCTACCTCGAGGCCGGGCAGTTGTTGCGCGTGCCGGACAGCCCGCAGTTCAGGCTGCCGGCCTGGATGGTGTTCCCGCGCGACAACGAAAGCGCCTCGCTCAACTGGGCGCTCGATGGCCTGCGCACCCTGGCGCGCGAGGAACAGACGCGCGCCTAGGGTTCGGCGACGCTCAGCCGCGCCTGCCCTTGCGCAGCAGCGCGACGATCGGAGCCGCCGGCTCGGCCAGGTCGGCCAGCGTGTAGCGCCCGACGTGCTCGAGAAATTGGCGTTGCGCGTCGAACAGGATGTTTTTCAGCGTGCAGTCCCTGCGGATGAGGCAGACCGGATCGTCGCAATTGACCGGGGTCAGCGTCGCCTCCATCAATTCGATCACGCTGCGCAGGTTGATGGCCTGCCGCGGCTGCCCCAGCTTGAGTCCCCCGTGCTGGCCACGGCTGGCCTGGACGAGGCCCGCGGTCGCCAGCTTGTTGACGATCTTCATCATGTGGCTGCGTGACACGCCGTAGTGCTCGGCGATTTCCTGCACCGTCGACAGCCGGTCTTCCGGCATCGACGCCAGATAGATCAGCACCCGGAAAGCGTAGTCGGTATGTTTGGTCAGTTGCATGGAGACGCTCCGTGGTCGATCGGCCCATTTTAGCTTGACCCGCTCAATAAGCTTCGCCTAACATTCACATTCAAAGATGCATCTCGATTGCATCATTTTCAACGTCACTTTTCCACGGAGAAATCATGCTATCTGCCGAAACGCTGGCAACGATCAAGTCCACCGCACCGCTGCTTGCCGAGCAGGGCCGCGCGATCACCGACCTGTTTTACGCCAAGCTGTTCAATCAGCACCCGGAACTGCAGCACATTTTCAACATGGCCAACCAGGCGCAGGGCGAACAATCGCGTGCGCTGGCCGAGTCCGTGTTCATGTATGCCAGCCACATCGACGCGTTGCAGAACCTCGGCCCCATGGTCAACCGCATCGCGCACAAGCACGCCAGCCTGCAGGTCGCGCCCGAGCACTATCCGATCGTCGGCAAGTACCTGCTGGAGGCGATTCAGGACCACCTCGGACTCGAGCCCGGGCATCCCGTGCTCGGCGCATGGGCCGAGGCGTACGCGCAGCTGGCCGGCATCTTCATCAACACCGAGGAAGGCATCTACGCCCACAACGCCGGCAAGCCCGGCGGCTGGCGCGGCTTCCGCCCCTTCGTCATCCGCGAGATCCGCGAGGAGGCCCGCGGCATCAAGTCGGTCCACCTTGCGCCCGAGGACGGCCGGCCGATCGCCGGCTTCGAGCCGGGGCAGTACCTCGGCATCAAGGTCAGGGTGGCCGGGCACGAATACGACGAGATCCGCCAGTATTCGATCTCGAACGCGCCCGGCGAGGATCACTACCGCATCACCGTCAAGGCCGAGGGCACGCCGCCCGGCCACGCCGGAAAAGTGTCGCACCATCTGCACGGCGCCCAGCCCGGCGACCAGGTGTGGGTGCAGCCGCCGACCGGCGACTTCGTCGTGAAGAATCCGGAGAACCCGCTGGTGCTGATCGCGGGCGGCGTCGGCATCACTCCGTTGCTGAGCATGCTGTTGCACCGCATCGAGACCCATGGGAACGTGTCAGACCTGGTGTTCATCCACTGCTGCCGCGATCAGGCACACCACGTGATGGCCGACGAACTGCGCCGGCTCAGCCAGCAGCACGGCTTCCGCTATTACGTCAGCTACGAAACCGGCAGCGGCGCCGACCACCAGGGCTATCTGAACCGCGGCGTGCTGTCGCAGTGGCTCGGCAAGGCGGACGCCGACGTCTACTTCTGTGGCCCCAAGCCCTTCATGGCCGAGGTCAACCGGCAACTGCTCGGCATGGGCTACGTGGAGAGCCAGCTGCACTATGAGGTGTTCGGGCCGAGCACGCGCCTGGTCCAGCACTGAACGAGAAAGGGAGCCATTCGGCTCCCTTTTTCAAGGCTTTCTTGCGACCAGGTCGACCAGCGCCGACATGCCGTGGTGATGGCTGCCCTCGCTGATGACCGATTCGTGCTCGGCGAGATGCAGGATCTCCCAGTCGCCGAACCATTGGCGCAGCAGTTCGGGCGTGTACATGTTGGCCGCGCTGGGCGGGCCGCCGGTGCCGAACTCGACCTGCTTCGGCGTGTACCCCTGCAACACCAGCAGCCCGCCGGGCTTGAGGCAGCGGCGGATGCCGGTGATGATGCGGTCGCGCTCGGGCGGAGGCGCGAACTGGATGAAGATGGCGGCCACCAGGTCGTAGGCCGCCTCCGGCCAGGTCCAGTTGAGAATATCGGCCTGCTCGAAGTTCAGCGTCACGCCGCGCGCGGCGGCCAGCTTGCGGGCCTTCTCCAGCGCCACTGGCGACACGTCGACCGCATGCACCGCTGCGCCCTGCTCCGCCAGCCACACGCCGTTGCGGCCCTCGCCGTCGGCGATGGACAGCGCACGCATCCCGGGCTGGACGCGCGCGGCCTGACTTTCGAGAAAACGGTTGGGCGCGGTGCCGAAGATGTAGTCCTCGGTCGCGTAGCGCGCATTCCAGAAATCGGAACTCATGAATTATTTTGCGCTGGCGGCCAGCAGTTTTTCGAGCTGCGCAGCCGGCACCATGCCGGGCACGCGCTGGCCGTTGGCGAAGAACAGGGTCGGCGTGCCGGACACCTTCAGCTTGTTGCCGAGCGCGATATTGGCGTCCACCGGGTTGGCGCACTTGCCATCATTTTTCGGCACGCTTCTGCTGCTGATGTAGTCGTCCCAGGCCTTGTTCCGGTCGGGCGCGCACCAGATCTGCTTCGAGGTCTGCGGTGCATTGGGATGCAGGCCCGCGATCGGATAGAGGAAGGTGTAGACCGTGATGTTGTCGACCTTGGCGAGCTCGCCCTCGAACCTGCGGCAGTACGGGCAATCGACGTCGGAAAACAGGATCAGCTTGCGTGCGCCGTTACCTTTGACGGTCTTCAGGGCGTTCTCCAGCGGGAAGACATCCCACTTCACGGCCTGCAGCTGATTCAGACGCGCCTGGGTCAGGTTGGTGCGATTTTTCAGGTCGATCACATCGCCGGCGAACACGTATTGCGCCTTGTCATCCACATAAATCAGCTGGCCGTCGAGATAGACCTCGAACAGACCGCTGTAGGGCGTTTTTTGGATCGAACTGATGGTTGCGCCAGGGAACTGCTGCAGCAGCGCCTTGCGGATGACCGACTCGTCGGCCTGCGCCGTCGCGGCGAACAACAGGGTTGCGGCCAGCGCCAATTGGGTGAATTTCATTCAAGAACTCCAGGAAAGAAACAACATAAAAACGTCAGGACATCGCCTCGCGAACGAGGGCGGCTTTCAGCGGCGGTACATGATCGACGATCCGCATCCCGGCGTTGCGCAGCCAGCCGGCGCGTTCATCGGCGAACAGATGGTGCAGGCCATGGGTGAGCGCCTGCATTCGCCGCACCGGCTCGGCGCGCTCGCGGGCATAGTGTTGTAACACACGGAGGTCGCCGCAAGAAGAACGGTTTTGGCGATGCCGGGCCAGCACGGCGGTCAAGGCCTCGGCGTCGCCGAATCCGAGATTGACGCCTTGTCCCGACAGCGGGTGCACACCGTGCGCAGCGTCCCCGATCAGCGCCACACCGGGTGCAACCACGGCCGCCACCCGGTTTAGCCGCAACGGAAACGCCGCAACGGGGGTCAGCAGACGCAAGGCCCCCAGCCGATCATGGCCCGCTGCCTGCACGCGTTCGGCCAACGTCGCCGCATCCAGCCCCACCAACTCGTCCGCATACTCCGTCCGGGTTGACCAGACCATGGAGACACGGTTCCCCGGCAACGGCAGCAAGGCGAGGATATCGCTGTCGAAAAACCACTGGAACGCCGTGCCACGATGTGGGCGCTGGCATTCGAAATTGCCCACCACGCCGCTCTGCCCGTAGGGCGTCAGCGTCGAAGCCAGGCCGGCCCACGCGCGGATGCGCGAGGCGGCCCCGTCGGCGCCGACGAGCAGTTCGGTCTCCAGCACCGAGCCGTCGGCCAGGCTCAGCCGGGTGGCCGCGCCGTCCCTGGCGATGGATTCGATCGCCGCCGGGCAGTACAAGGCGACCGCGCCGTCTGCCTGCAGGGCCTGCCACAAGGCATCCTGCAGGCGCCCGCTCTCGACGATCGTCGCCAGATGCGACACGCCCGCCTGGTAGGCATCGAGCCGGATCGCACCGCCTGCGTCGCCCGCGACGTCCATGCGGTACACCGGCTGGATGCGGCCGGCATCCATGCGCTGCCACGCGCCGATGCCTTCGAGGAAACGCTGGCTGGCCGGGCTGATGGCATAGATGCGGGTATCCCAGGCGGCGTCCGGTGCCAGCGGCGGCTGGCGTTCGACCAAGGCGACCTGCAGCCCCTGGCGAGCCAGCGCCAGCGCGGCAGCCGCCCCCACCAGGCCGGCGCCGACGATCACGACCTGATAGCGTTCGCCGCTCATCCGCGCGCCCCGAAAATCATGCGCCGCGCGACGAAGGTTTTCAGCGGCGGAAAGACTTCCAGTGCCATCAAGCCAAGCCCGCGCGCATGGCGCAGCGGCGCGATGTCATTGGAGAAGACGCGCACCAGAAAGTCGGTGAAACCGACGCCGCCCAGGACATCCAGGCGCCGGCCGCGTGCATAGGCGGCCAGCATGGCGGCGCTGCCGATCTCCGCCGGCGCCGTTTCGCCGCACAGGTTCGCCAGCTCCCAGGCATCGCGCAGCCCGATATTGAAGCCCTGCCCTGCCACCGGATGCAGCGTCTGCGCGGCGTTGCCGATGCGCACCACGCGATCCGCGGCCTCGCTGCCGGTGTAGGCGAGTTTCAGCGGAAAGGTCTTGCGCGGACTGGCCTGCAGGAACCGCCCCTGGCGCCCACCGAAATGGCGGTACAGGGCGACCAGGAATTCGGCCTCGGTCATCGCGGCGATGCGCCGGGCATCGGCGTTGCTCGCGGTCCACACCAGCGCATAACGATCGCCCTTCGGCAGTAATGCCGCAGGGCCCTCGGGCGTGAAACGCTCGTATGCCTGGTTGGCATGCGGCAATTCGGTCTGCACTTCGCATACCACGGCCATCTGGTCGTAGTCGCGCTCGAATTTGGGTTCGGGTGCATCCTCGCCGCGCCCGCCGTCGGCCACCACCACCAGCGGCGCAGCCAAAGTCCGGCCATCCGCCGTATGCAGCGCGGCGCTCGCGACACCGGACTCGATGCGCGCCACCGCCACGCCATAGTCGACCGCGATGCCGGCATCGGCCAGCGTCTGCTTCAGTGCGGCGGTCAGCACGGCGTAGGGCAGCACATAGCCCAGTGCCGGCACATCGACGTCCTCCGCAGCCAGCCGTGCCACGCCGAGCGCACCGCGCTGCGAGATGTGGATGCGGGTGATCGGAGTGACGTCGGCGAGCCGCTCCCATACGCCCAGGCGATCGAGGATCAGCCGCGCGCCATACGACAGCGCGAGGGTGCGCGTATCGGCGCGTGCATCGGCCGGCTGCGCCTCAATCACGCGCGCAGCAATGCCCTGCTGCTGCAGCGCCAGCGCGCATACCGCACCGACCGGACCGGCGCCGACGATGAGGATATCGTTCACCCTTTCATCCATTGCTCGATCTCCGCCACCGTTTTCGGCGGCGTGGTCAGCACCTCGCAGCCGCTCTCGGTTACTACCACGTCATCCTCGATGCGGATGCCGATGTTCCAGTACGGCTGCGGCACATCGTCCGCCGGCCGGATGTACAGGCCGGGCTCGACCGTCAGCGTCATGCCGGGCACCAGCGGGCGCCATGCGCCCTGCAGCTTGTATTCGCCGGCGTCGTGCACGTCCATGCCCAGCCAATGGCCGGTGCGGTGCATGTAGAAGCGGCTGTAGGCATTCGATTCGATCAGGCCGTCCACGTCGCCCTGCAGCAACCCGAGGTCGACCATGCCCTGCGCCAGCACCCGCACGGCGGCGTCGTGCGCGGCGTTCCAGTGGCTCCCCGGACGCACCGCGTCGATCGCCGCCGCCTGTGCAGCCAGTACCAGCTCGTAGGCATCCTTCTGCGCCGCCGAAAAGCGGCCGTTCACCGGGAAGGTGCGGGTGATGTCGGCCGCATAGCTGCCGAACTCGGCCGCAGCGTCGACCAACAACAGGTCGCCGTCACGCAGCGGCTTGTTGTTGAAGACGTAGTGCAGCACGCAGGCATTGGCGCCGCTGGCGACGATCGACGTATAGGCCGGCGCCTCGGCACCACCGCGGCGGAAGGCGGACAGCAGTTCCGCCTCGATCTCGTATTCATGGCCGCCGGGGCGGGTCGCGCGCATGGCGGCGCGGTGCGCGCCGGTGGAGATCTCGGCGGCGCGCCGCATCAGCGCCAGTTCGTGGCCATCCTTGACGAGGCGCATCTCGTCCAGCCAGATGCGGGCGTCCGCCATGCGGTGCGGCGCCTGTACGCCGCTGCGGGCCTTGCTGCGCACGGCGTTGAGCCAGCCCATCACCTGGGTGTCCCAAGCCATGTCGCGGCCGATGATGTAGGCCAAGAGCGGCTGGTTCTCCAGCAGCCGGGGCAGTTCCGCGTCCAGCGCATCGTAGGAGAAGGCGTCGTCAAAGGCGAACGCCTCGCGGGCTGCCGTCGGACCATAACGGAAGCCGTCCCAGATCTCGCGCTCTTCGTTGCGCTCGCGGCAGAACAGGATGTGCCGCGGCGCGGCGCCGCCCACCAGCACCACCACCGCCTCCGGCTCGTTGAAGCCGGTCAGCCAGTAGAAATAGCTATCGTGGCGATAGGGATAGTGAGTGTCGCGGTTGCGCGGCACCTCGGGCGCGGTAGCGATGACCATCACCCCCTCGCCCATCTCGTTTAGGACCCGCTCGCGGCGGGCGCGGTAAATCGCGGAATCAGGCTGCATGGCGTTGCTTCAGTTCCTCGTCGAGTGCGGAGAGGCGCGCCGGCGTGCCGACGTCGACCCACTGCCCGGAATAATGCTCGCCGCTCACCCGCCCGGCGTCGATCGCCCGCCGCAACAGCGGCGCCAGCGGCGCCTTCACGCCCGCCGCCGTGTGGACGAACAGCGCGCGGTGGTAGACCCCGATGCCGGAAAAAGTGAGCGGCGAGCGGCGTGGGCTGGGCGGTGAGCCGAGCACGCGGCCCGCATCCAGCACGAAATCGCCCTTCGGGTGATGCGGCGGATTGTCGACCAGCACCAGGTGCGCCTGGTCGTGGCCTGCGGCCAGCCGCGCCAGCGGCTGGGCCAGCCGGCTGAAATCGAATTCGCAGTAGATATCGCCATTGACGACCGGGAAAACCTCGCTCTCGATCAGGGGAAGGGCGGTGGCGATGCCACCCGCGGTTTCCAGAGCGCTGACTTCGCGCGAATACTCGATCGACACGCCCAGCGCCGCGCCGTTCCCCAGCGCATCCTCGATCTGCTGGCCGAGATGGGCGTGGTTGATGACGATATGGCTGTATCCTGCCGCGCGCAGACGCTCGATGTGCCAGACGATGAGTGGCTTGCCGCCGGCTTCCAGCAAGGGCTTGGGCGTATGGTCGGTCAGCGGACGCATGCGCTCGCCGCGCCCGGCGGCAAGGATCATCGCCGTGGTCCTGCTCAAAACGTGTAGCCCGCCTGCGGCTGCCTGTCCTGCAGCGCATCCAGCAGGAACAACAGCGGTTTCAGTTCGTCGTAGCGCTCGCATACCTTGCGCAGGTAGTGCATCACGAGAGGCATGTCCTTGAGGTAGCCATCCTTGCCGTCGCGGTGATACAGCCGCGCGAAAATGCCGAGCACCTTGATGTGGCGCTGCGCGCCCATCCATTCGAAGTCGCGCCAGAACTCGCCGAAGTCCGCGGACACCGGCAGGCGCGCGGCACGCGCCTTTTCCCAGTAACGGATCACCCAGTCGAGCTGCTGTTCCTCGTCCCACTGGATGTAGGCGTCGCGGTAGATTGACGCGAGGTCGTAGGTGATCGGCCCATAAACCGCGTCCTGGAAGTCGAGAATGCCGGGATTGGGATCGGACACCATCAGGTTGCGCGAATGCCAGTCGCGGTGCACGTAGACCTGCGGCTGCGCCAGATTGTTGGCGAGCAGACGCTCGAACACGCCATCAAGAATCGCCTTCTGCTCGTCCTTCACGGCGACGCCCAGATGCTTCGCCACGTACCACTCGGGAAACAGCATCAGTTCGCGGGTCAGCAGCGCGCGGTCGTATTCCGGCAGCACACCCGGGCGGCTCGCCTGCTGGATGCGGATCAGGGCGTCGTTCGACGCCAGATACAGCTCGCGCGCCACGCCTCGATCGCGTGCGGATTCGCTGAGGGCGGACAGATAGGTGGCATTCCCCAGATCGGTCAACAGCAGAAAGCCCTGCTCCAGATCTTGCGCCAGCACCTGCGGCACGTGCACCCCGGCCTCGCCGAACAGCCGGGCCACCGCGATAAACGGCCGGCAATCCTCGTGCGCCGGCGGCGCGTCCATCACGATATAATCCCGGCCTTTGGCATTGATGCGAAAATAGCGGCGAAAGCTGGCATCGGCCGACGCCGGGGCGATATCGAGGGAGTCGCCCCCCAGCTGTCGGGCGGCCCACGCCTGTAAAGCTTGCAAACGTTCCACTGCAACTCCTAATAACGAACTTCCGGATTTTACATCCTTGTCCACCCTGCCCGGCTGTACGCTCGTTGCGCTGTTGCTGGCTGCCCATTCGGCGGCAGCCGAAGGGCTCGTGCTGAAGAAGGATCTCGAGCTGACAGGCTCGGCGGTGGCGGGCAAGGAAGGCCCGCTGTTCCTCACTGCCGACCGCATCGAGTCGACCGCCCCCAACGTCATCGAAGCCAGCGGCAAGGTTGAAGCCCGCCAGGCCGGACTGAATTTTTTCGCCGACTGGCTGCTCTACGACACCGCGCAGAACCAGGTACAGGCCCGTGGCCAGGTGCGGCTGGAACAGGCCGCAATGCTGGTGACAGGCGATTCGCTCAAGTTCAACCTCGACGACTACAGCGGCGAACTCACCCGGCCGGTGTACCAGCTCACGTCGCCGCCGGGGCGCCGGCCCCTCGGCCCCATCGCCGAGACCCCCACAAACAAACCATCGGCAGCAGCGGCACCGCCGGGGCGGGGCAATGCCGATCGCATCGACTTCATCGACAAGGACGAGTGCAAGCTGCAGAACGCCATTTACACCACTTGCCCGCTGGGCAACGAGGACTGGTACCTCAAGGTGGACGACCTCGACCTCGACAAACGGCGCAACGTGGGAACGGCGCGCAACGCCTCGCTCCACTTCCTCGGCGTGCCGATCCTGTATACGCCGTGGATGGATTTCCCGCTCAACAATGCGCGCAAGACCGGCGTGCTGGCCCCCACCTTCGGCACCACCCAGCGCAGCGGCATCGACCTCCAGGTGCCCTATTACCTCAATCTCGCACCGAACTACGATGCCACGCTGTATCCGCGCCTGCTGTCCAAGCGCGGCGTACAACTGGGCGGCGAATTCCGTTATCTGCTGGCTGATGTGCATGGCGTGAACCGCCTGGAGTACCTGCCCAACGACAACGAAGCCGGCCGTTCGCGCTGGAGCGCAACGCTGAGCAACACCTATCGCCTGAGCGACTCTACCGAAGCCGGGATGCTGTTCAATCGCGTATCCGACAACGATTATTTTCGCGACCTGTCCAATCTGCTCGCCGTCACGTCGCTCACCAACCTCGACCAGGAAGCCTGGCTGACCACCCGGCACCCGAACTGGTACGCAGAGCTGCGCGCGCAACAGTTCCAGACCCTGCAGGACTCCACCTCGGCCGCTCCCATCCCCGAACCTTACGCACGCTTGCCGCAGGCGCGCCTGGGCATCACGAAAACCTATGAAAACGGGCTGGAATTCAAGCTGGACAGCGAAGCCACCCGCTTCGCCCACCCCACCCAGGTCGAAGGCACACGCGTGCTGGCCTACCCCACGTTGCGTCTGCCGCTCACCAATTCGTACGGCTTTGTCACGCCGCAGATCGGCTGGCACAGCACCTATTACGCACTGGACAACACAACCGCCCCGCAACATATCAGCCGCAACCTGCCCATTTTCAGCCTCGACAGCGGCGTGACCTTCGAACGTCCGTTCCATTTTTCCGGCCAGGATTACGCGCAGACGCTCGAACCGCGGGCCTATTACGTCTACGCGCCCTTCCGCAACCAGAATGCGATTCCGGTGTTCGACACCGCGCAGCTGGATTTCAGCTACGCGCAGATGTTCACCGAAAACCAGTTCATCGGCGGCGACCGCGTCAACGACGCCAATCAGCTGACGCTTGCCGTCACCAGCCGCTTCATCGAGGCAGCCAGCGGACTGGAGCGGCTGCAACTCACCTTGGGCCAGCGCTATTACTTCAGCGCACAGCAGGTCACGCTGCCCGGCGTTGCGCCCCGCAGCAGCAACGCCACCGACGTACTCGCCGCCGCCAGCGGACAGATCACACGCGCCTGGCGCATCGACACCGCGTGGCAGTTCGACACCCAGAACGGTGCCACCATCCGCCAGAACCTCGGTGCCTCCTATCGGCCCAGCCCGGGCCACGTGGTGAATATGGCTTACCGCTTCACCGATCAGACCACGAAACAGGTCGACCTGTCGGCGCAGTGGCCGCTCGCCAGGCGCTGGTATGGCATGTTCCGCTATAACTACTCCTTCAGGGACCAGAAACTGGTCGAAGGCCTGGCGGGACTTGAATACAATGCGGGATGCTGGGCGCTGCGCGGTGTCGTGCAGCGCCTGGCCACCAAGACAAGCCAGTCCACCGACACGCTTTTCTTCCAGCTGGAGTTGAACGGAATGGGGCGCATCGGCTCCAACCCACTCGACGTTTTGCAACATAGTGTTCCCGGATACAGACCTAGCAATGAAATTTCTCAAACGCCCTGAGTGGCGCCGCCTGCAGTGGATGCTGGCGCTGCTGATCGCCGTGTCGGCGCTGATGCCGGCCCATGCCGCCGTGCAGGAGCTCGACCGCATCGTCGCTGTCGTCAACGACGAGGTCATCACGCGCCAGGAGCTCGCCGAGCGCTACGACGAGGTCGTGCGCAACCTGTCGCGGCAGAACACCCCGCTGCCGCCGCGCGAGGTGCTGGAGAAACAGTTGCTCGAACGCATGGTCACCGAACTCGCCTTGCAGCAGCATGCCCGCGCCACCGGCATTCGCGTCGACCCGACCCAGGTCGAGCGCGCGCTACAGCGCATCGCCGC
>JBLMYH010000313.1:0-4562 GCA_050258175.1 Hyphomicrobiaceae bacterium | reverse complement strand
CTGCGGCAAGTGTTTGGGGAGCCGATCTCGGCGTGGTTCTGCCCGCCGTGCTATTGGCCCGGCTGGTCACACTTCTGATGCTGTTTGAACGTTGCTGGCGACACGTGTTTCGCGCTCATCCGGTTACCTTTGCGCGTGAACAGGCTGGGCAATTGCTCCGCTTTGGCGGCTGGGTGACCGTGTCCGCATTCGTGAGCCCCATGATGGTCACCCTCGACCGCTTTGTCATCGGTGCCATGTCCGGCGCAAAGGCCGTGACCTTCTATACCGTTCCCTTTCAGATAGCCGAACGCAGCACGCTCATCTCGGGAGCCCTCTCATCCGCACTTTTTCCGCGCTTCGTGGCTGCTAGCCGCCAAGATGAACAACTTCTGGCCCATGAGGGGTTGCGCGCGCTTGCCGTCGTCATGACGCCCTTGATCGCGGCAGGCATCCTGTTCATGGAGCCTTTTCTCTCATGGTGGATCACGCCGGCGTTCGCCGGGCATTCTGCGCGAGTAGGTCAGCTTCTCCTGGCTGGCTTCTGGGTCAACAGTTTCGCGACGATTCCCTATGCTCAGCTGCAAGCGCGAGGGCGGCCGGACCTGGTCGCCAAATGCCATCTGGGAGAGGTATTGCCCTATTTCGGGTTGCTGTACCTGGGCCTGCATACCTTGGGCATGATCGGGGCGGCGGTCGCATTCTCACTGCGAGTGCTCGTGGATTTCGCTCTTCTCACCAGGCTCGTCGGCACCTTGCGTTTAGGCCTCCGCATCTTGTTGGCGCCCGCGCTCTTGCTCGGTGTGGCCTCTTTGATTGCAACGCAGAGCGGCCCGGAGCAACCGGCATGGTTCATTCTGGTTGGGGTTGACCTGCTGATTACCCTGGTTTGGTCTTGGCGCCAGGCTCCGGACACGCTTCGTCGGGTTGTCCTCGCCTGGCTTGGGCGCCTTCTGCCCCGTTTCTGAGTGCCACAAACGCAAGGCTGATTGGTTGCATTTCGCGGCGTGGCCTCGGCCGCAAACAGGAATTTCGGAAGTCTCTTCGCTTGGCAGCTATCGGCGTCGCGAAAAGCGTCAGGAGCAACAATGCCCGGCACTGCAGGTTGATACAATCACCAAATTTACCCGCCAGCCGCGCTTCCTCTGCGGGAGCCGGCCGGGCGCGGGGGCAAGGACTAGATTAAATGGGTTTTGAGGCGCTATCGGTTCCGCTCGCCGGATTCCTGACCTGCTGGCTGACCCTTTCCTGGCTTTTGCGGCGCGGCCGCCTGCCGATGGACCATCCCAACGCGCGCTCGCTGCATGAAACGCCGACGCCGCGCATCGGCGGCCTGGGCATCATGGCTGGCGTGCTCGTGGCGGCGGTGTGGCTGGCCGACGCGGCCTTGCTGCCGGTGGTGCTGGCGGCATTTTCCCTGGCTGCAATGTCGGTGCTGGATGACGTGCACGGTTTGCCGGTCAGGGTGCGCTTTCTGGCGCACTTCGTCGCGGCGGTGGGCTGCCTGCTGGCCCTGGGGCTGACCGGCTGGGGCTTGCTGGCGGCCACGCTGGCGCTGGTATGGATGACGAATCTGTACAACTTCATGGACGGCTCGGACGGGCTGGCGGGCGGCATGGCAGCCATCGGCTTCGGCGCGCTGGCGCTGGCTGCGTGGCTGGGCGATGCGCCGGGACTGGCGGCGTTCAGCGCCTCGATCGCGGCGGCGGCGCTGGCCTTTCTGCGCTTCAACTTCCCGCCGGCGCGGGTGTTCATGGGCGATGCCGGCTCGATCCCGCTGGGATTCCTGGCCGCATCAATGGGCATTCTGGGCGCGCTGCAGCATGTGTGGCCCTGGCTGTTCCCGCTGCTGGTGTTTTCGCCGTTCATCGTCGATGCCAGCGTTACGCTCGCGCGGCGCGCGCTGCGCGGCGAGAAGATCTGGCAGGCGCACCGTTCGCATTACTACCAGCGCGTGGTGCTGCTCGGGGCTACCCACCGCCAGCTGGCGCTGGCGGCCTACGCGCTGATGCTGGCGATGGGCGTGCTGGCGTTCGTGCTGAAGTCGCAGCCGCAACATGCGGCGGGGGTGCTTATACTGTCGGCCGCAACCTACCTGCTGATTTTCCTCGCCATCGATTTTCGCTGGCACCGTAGCCGCAATGAATCTTAACCCTCGCACCGCCGTCATCATCCTGTACGACATCCTGGTGGCGGTCTTCGCCTGGCTGGGCGCATACTGGCTGCGCTTCAACCTGGAGGTGCCGCCCGAGTTCGAGAAGGCAGCCCTGACCACGCTGGCCTGGGTGGTGCCGCTGCAGGCCGTGGTGTTCTGGCGCTTCGGCCTGTACCGCGGCATCTGGCGCTTTGCCAGCCTGCCCGACCTCAAGCGCATCGTGCTGGCGGTGGGGCTCGCCGCTTTGCTGGTGCCCGTGGCGATGATCCTGTTTCGCGTTCATGCAGTGGTGCCACGCTCGGTGCTGATCCTCGACCCGCTGCTGCTCGTGATGCTGATGGGCGGCAGCCGGCTGGCCTACCGCGCCTGGAAGGAGCACCGCCTCGCCAGCGTGCTGCACCCGGACAGCAAGCCGGTGCTGGTGGCCGGGGCCGGTTCGGCGGCGGACTTCCTGCTGCGCGAACTGGCGCGCAATCCGGCAGGCTTCCATGTCGTGGGCCTGCTGGACGACAGCCGCGACAAGCAGGGACGGCTGGTGCAGGGCATCCCGGTGCTGGGGGCGCTGGACGAGGTGGCCGTCTGGGCGAAAAAAATGGGGGTGGACGACATTGTTCTGGCGCTGCCGTCGGCCGCGCACGCGGTGCGCAAGCGCATCACCCAGACCTGTGCCGAAGCCGGGTTGAACGTGTTGACGATTCCGTCGCTCGAGGATCTGGTGGCGGGGCGGGTGTCGGTCTCCAGCCTGCGTCGCATCGAACTCGACGACTTGCTGGGGCGCGACCCGGTGCAGCTCGACGACAGCGGCCTGCACCAGTTGCTGACCGGCAAGGTGGTGATGGTGACCGGTGCCGGCGGCTCGATCGGCTCGGAACTGTGCCGGCAGATCGCGCGCTTCGAACCGGCGAAGCTGGTGCTGTTCGAGCAGTCCGAGCTGGCGCTGTACGCGATGGAACAGGAGCTGCCGCAGCGATTCCCCATGCTGCACATTGTCCCGGTGATCGGCGACGTGAAGAACGCCGCCTGGGTCAACCAGGTGATGGCCGAGCACCGGCCCGCCGTGGTGTTCCATGCCGCCGCCTACAAGCACGTGCCGCTGATGGAGAACGCCAACGCGTGGGAAGCAGTGCGCAACAACGTGCTCGGCACGCAGGTCGTCGCCGCCGCCGCACAGGCGCACGGCGTAGGCAAGTTCGTGATGATCTCGACCGACAAGGCGGTCAACCCGACCAACGTCATGGGGGCGACCAAGCGGCTCGCCGAAATGGCCTGCCAGGCCATGCAGCAGCCTGGCGGCACGCGCTTCGTGTCGGTGCGCTTCGGCAATGTGCTCGGCTCGTCCGGCAGCGTGATCCCAAAGTTCCAGAAACAGATCGAGGCGGGCGGGCCGGTGACGGTGACGCACCCCGAGATCACGCGCTACTTCATGTCGATTCCCGAGGCCGCGCAACTGGTGCTGCAGGCCGGCCTGATGGGCGAGGGCGGCGAGATCTTCGTGCTCGACATGGGCGAGCCGGTCAAGATCGCCGAGCTGGCCCGGCTGATGATCCGGTTGTCGGGCGCGGACGAGAACCGCATCCGCATCGAATACACCGGCCTGCGCCCCGGCGAAAAACTGTATGAGGAACTGCTCGCCGACGACGAATCCACGCTGCCGACGCCGCATCCGAAACTGCGGGTGGCGAAGGCGCGCGCGGCCGACGCCGGCTGGTACGCCGAGTGCATGGACTGGCTGGCCCACCCGGAAATCTACGATGAAGCGGTGGTCAAAGCCAGGTTGAAGAACTGGGTACCGGAATACCAGCCGGAGTCGATGCCCGCATGAAACCTGTGCAGCTCGACAAGATCCGGCGCGTCCTCGTCATCAAGTGGAGCGCGCTGGGCGACGTGGTGATCGCCAGCGCCCTGATGGAGGACATCGCGCGGGCCTTGCCGCACGCGGAAATCCATCTCAACACGCAGCCCAACTGCACGGGCGTGTTTGCGCACGATCCGCGCTTTGCCGAGGTGTGGGCGATCGACGTGCGCAGCAAGACCCACCGCTGGGTCAACAGCCTCGCGTGGCTGAAGAAGGTGCGCGCCGGGCGCTATGACCTGGTGATCGACTTGCAGCGTTCGGACCACTCGCGCTTCCTGCTCACACTGCTCCTTCTCAGCGGTGGCGCACCGCGCATCCGCATCGGCAACCGGGGCGGCTTTCCCTACACGCATCAGCCTCGGGTCCGCGATCCGCAGGCCCATGCGTTCCCGATGATGCAGTCGGTGCTGCAGGCGATCGGCATTCCTACGCCGACCCTGCATCCGGTGCTGTACCCGGCATCCGGGCGGCGGGCGGTGGTGGAGGCCCTGCGCCAGCAGCACGGGCTGGCGGACGGCCGTTACGTCGTCCTGCTGCCCGGGGCGGCGGCTGCCCATCCGCTCAAGCGCTGGG
>JBLMYH010000312.1:0-3134 GCA_050258175.1 Hyphomicrobiaceae bacterium | reverse complement strand
CCGATGGCGCGGGTGAGCCGTTCGCGTTCGGCGCGCACGCGCAGGTGTGGGGGCGGCAGTTCCAGCGTGGGACGGAGCTTGAAGGCCTGCTTGCTGGCGACGGCTTCATTCAGGACGTCGGCCAGCGCCACGGACTGAACCGCTGCATCGCTGCCGCGGCGCAATTGCGCCAGCACCTTGTTCATGCGGGCGACTGCGTTCGCCACCGTTTCAAGCATGTCGGCCTGGAATTCGGGTTTGTGCTTGTGTTTTTCAGCATTGGCCAGCAATAGGGATAACTGGGCAATCAGGTTTTTCAGATCGTGGATGACAAAAGTCGTGGTGCGGTTGAACGATTCGAACTGGCGCGCCACGATCAACTGGTTGGCGGCGCGCATCTGCGCCAGATGCGCTGCTGCCTGCCGGGATGCCACCTTGAGCAGGTCGCTGACTTCCCAGTTGAAGGTGACGTTGCCCAAAGAATGCTTGAGCACGACAAACCCGAGCAGTTCCTCGTGCAGCATCAAAGGCACCACGAGCCAGGCGTCGGTGGCGTTCTCCAGCCACGTTGGCGTATCCAGATCGCCATACAGATCGCGGCGCACTTTCATTTCGTCCAGGTCCACTACCCATTGCTTGCCGGCGAGCCATTGAATGAAGGGGGTCTCGGCTGACTCGACACCCTGGATGTCAGCCCAGTTCCAGTGGCTGGTGCGTTGATAGCCGGCGTTGCCTTCGCGCATCCACAGCGCACCGCCAGGACTTTCGAGCAACCGGGCCAGCGCCTCGACCGCACGTTCACAGAGTTGTTCTCCTGGCTGGCCCTCGGTGAGGGTGCGGGTGAAGTTGAGCCACTCTTCGCGGTAGTCGTAACGGTAGCTGAAGAAATGCTTGGACAGAAACACGCGCAGGCGGGCACGCAGGGTGCCGGAAAACATCAGCAGCACCAGCAGCATGGCGGCGGCAAAGATGAAAAAGGTTTGCACCACGTTGCCCCATTCGCCGCCGAACACGCGCAGGTAATAGCCTGCGCCGGCCATCAGCAACAGATAGATGCCCGCCCCCAGCAGACTGGCCGTGTGGAAAGCCATGCTGCGGGAGATGCCGACCGGCGCGGCCCATTCCGGATTGCGGGCGGCGGAGACTGCAATCAGCGGCGTTACCAGGGCGGCCACGTAGCCCCGTGCGGCCCACACCTGGGCATCCATCGCATTGAACAGCGCAGCATTGGCGTAGAGGTAGAGATCGTAAATGAACAGTCCGCCGAGCCCCAGGCAGAGGAACTTGATTGCCCAGCGATCTTCCGGCCGGGTGCTGCGGTAGACCTGTTCGGTGAGCACCAGTCCCATGACGGTGAGCAGGACCAGCCCCAGATTGCCAACCCACCGCGCCAGCGCCGGCTGGGCGGGAGCGAAGAAGGGGTACACGCTGGCAAGCAGCAGGGTGCCGACAAGTACGCCGCTCAGCGCGCGAATGAGGCGCAGCGGCGCCGGCAGGACGACACCCGGGGGCAGGCGCAGATGCAGGATGTAAAGCAGAAGCGCTAGCCACGCACCATTGCGTGCCACTTCGGCCGCCAGATCGAGCCGGGGCGCCAGCATGCCCCAGGCAGTGAGTGCCGAAAATGCGCCCCACGCGGCGCTGAGTCCCGTAGCGACCACCAGCAGGCGGCCTTGCGGACGGCGGCGCCAACTGGCGACGATCAGGCCGGACAGGCCGAGGTAGGCGAGTGCCGCCAGCCCATAACCGACGGCGGCCAGGAGGAGTAGGGAGTCGGGCATGGTCCGCTTCGGGCGCACGCGGTCAGCGCGCGCCCTTTCCCCACAAGACGACTTGCGTGGTCTGGAACAGAATCATGAGATCGAGGAACAGGCTGTGATTCTTTACGTAGTAGAGATCGTATTGCAGCTTGTGCATGGCGTCTTCATCGCTGGCGCCGTACGGGTAGCGTACTTGCGCCCAGCCGGTGATGCCGGGTTTGACGATGTGGCGTACGCCGTAATACGGGATTTTCCGGGTCAGGTCCTGCACGAAATAGGGGCGTTCGGGGCGCGGGCCGACGAAACTCATATCGCCGAAGAAGACGTTGAAGATCTGCGGCAGTTCGTCGATGCGCGTGCGCCGGATGAAGCGTCCGGTGAGCGTCACGCGGCTGTCGTTCTGGCCGGCCCAGCGCGGCTTGCCGTCCTTCTCAGCGTCGACAACCATGCTGCGGAACTTGAGGATGGTGAAGCTGCGGCAGCCCTGGCCGACGCGCTCCTGGCGGTAGAGCACCGGGCCTGGACTCTCCATCTTTATGAGCAGCGCCGTGAGCGCCATGACCGGCAGACAGAAGACCAGCATGCCCGCGCTGACGAGCAGATCGAACAGCCGCTTGGCGGTGTCGCGCAGTATGCCTTGGTGGAAGCCATCGGACAGGATCATCCAGCTGGCGTTCATCGAGTCGAGCTGCAGATGGCCGTTTTCGCGCTCGAAGAAGCTCGACAGCTCGAGGACGCGGATGCCGTTCAGCTTGCACCGAAGCAGGTCCTGCACCGGCATGCCGCCGCCGCGCCGGTCGCGCACGGCGAGGACGATCTCACTGATCTGCAATCGCTGAACCAGTTCGGGAAGGGATTCCGCGGTGTTGAGAATCCGGACATGATCGACGAAATGATGACTCCCGCCCATCGGCAGATAACCAACGATCTCGACGTTGCTGGCGCGGGAGCGTTTCGCCAGCATGGCCTCGATATGGGCGGCCCGGCTGCCGGTGCCGATGACCAGGGTGCGCGTCTTCAGCGCGCCAACGCGTGCCCAGCGGATGAACAGGGCCCGGCTGAGGAGAATGCCCAGCAGGGCGAGGCCGAACGACAGCAGGAACGCCCCTCGCCCGACCAGCAGGTCGGGAAAGAAATAGAACAGCAGGCTCATCGTCACGAGGCCCAGCCCGAAACTCAGGCCGAGACGCTGCAGCAGGGCACGCACGCCGCCCTGCCACTCGAGGTCATACAGGCCGCTTGCGGTCATCAGCCCCAGCATGACGAAGGCGAAGGTCAGGGCCTTGGGCAGCAGCGGATCGAGTTCCCGTGGAATCGTGCTGCTATCGAGAAAGCGTGCGCTCACTCCGACGTAGATCGAGCCGCTAAGGATCAGCGTTTCGATCAACACCAGCA
>JBLMYH010000311.1:0-3174 GCA_050258175.1 Hyphomicrobiaceae bacterium | reverse complement strand
TGAAAACCTTCGGCGTCGCGCCGAGCGGGCTGCCTTCCTTCTCGGCCCGCTCCGCCACCGCATGCAGCTCGTGCGGCACCAGCCCTGCCTGGAACATGGCGTGACGCGCCTGTCCCACCAGCGCGGAGATGTCGATGCCCATGGGGCAGGCCATGGTGCAGCGGCCGCACATGGTGCAGGTGTCGTAAAGCAGCTCCTGCCATTCCTGGAGCTGCTCCACCGTCACCGCCTTCTTCAGCCCGAACATCCGGTAGAAGATGGCGAACGGCCCGGCCTCGCGCTTGTACGCCTGCTTGAACGGTTCCAGCTTCCAGATCGGCGTCAGGCGCGGATCCTCCGTCGCCGCATAGAAGTGGCAGGCCTGGGCGCACATGCCGCAGTGGACACAGGATTCCATGTAGATCGCCGACATGCGGCCGAAATCCTTGACGAAGTTCTTCATCGCGGTGTCGACGCGCTGGCCATCGGACATGTCGCCCTGCTTGTCGGCCCGCACCGGCGGCCTGCTCGTATGCCGGGTCGCCCCACCCGATCCCAGCGGTTGGGCGCCACTGACGTTGGCTGCGCTCATATCGCCGCTCCTTTCCTTTCAAACGCCGCACCGGTTGTGCCGCGCGAAAAAAAGACCAAGAACGTGTGCATCAGCTTGCCGAAAGGCAGCCAGACGAACAGCGCCTCGACCGTAAGGATGTGAATCGCCAGCAGCGTCTCGTAGCGCGCGCCGACGTGGGATGCCGCCAGCAGGCCGGTGCAGAGTGCCGCCGTCGTGATGAACCAACTGAAGTAGTCGTCGAAGTTCGACAGCATCCGTTTGACCGGCGTCATGATCCGCTGCAGCAGCAGCGCGAGCAGCGCCGCCACGCTCACGGCGGCGATGAAGAACACGATGCCGTTGGGCAGGTTGGGCCAGGCGAGCCCCGTCAGGTCCTTGATGAACAGAATATGGGGCAGAAAGAAGAACACCACCAGGAACAGGCCGATGTGGAACACGTAGCCCAACGCCAGATCGAGCACCGAGTTGCGCATGAACTCGGGTTTCGGCCACATGCGCCGCGCCAGCAGCTTCAACGCCCCGGCGAAAGTCGAAGTGCTGCGCGGGTCGGAATAGTCGGGCTTGCTCTTCAGCAGCAATATGCCGCTCAGGCGCCAGAACGTACCGAACACCAGAATGATCAGCGACCACTGCAGCGCCGGGCCGCGTGCGAAATTCAGCAGATCCATGTCATTTTCCTCCCGTCGCTTTTTCCTGCCGCGAGCGCGACGCCATGGCCGCGCCCGCCCCGATGGCTGCGCCGATGGCCGCCGCAGCGGCGATGGTGCTGGTATCGCTCAACTGACCCGTGGACAAGGGCTTGTAGAAGCTGCCCTTGTCCCAGAAGCCGGGCTCGGCACAGCCGAGGCAGCCGTGGCCCGACTCGATCGGGAAGCTGGTGCCCTGGTTCCACTTGGTGGTGGCGCAGGCGTTGTAGGTGATCGGCCCCTTGCAGCCCAGCTCGTACAGGCACCAGCCGCTGCGCGCACCTTCGTCGTCGAAGGTCTTGGCGAACTTGCCCTGTTCGTAGAAGGGCCGGCGATAGCAGCGGTCGTGGATGGTTTCGCCGAAGAACACTTTGGGACGGCCCAGGTGGTCGAGCTCGGGCAGCTTGCCGAAGGTCAGCACGTGCGCCAGCACGCCCGTCATGACGACCGGGATCGGCGGGCAGCCCGGAACGTTGATTATGGGTTTGTCCTTGACCAGGTCCGACACGGCGCGGGCACCGGTGGGATTCGGGTTCGCCATCGGAATGCCGCCGAAGGAGGCGCAAGTGCCGACGGCGACGATGGCCATGGCGCCCTTGGCCGTTTCCATCAGCATTTCGTAGTTGCTGACGCCGGCGATGGTGGAATAGAACTCGGTCTCCTTGCTCGGCACCGAGCCGTCGACGATGAGCAGGTACTTGCCCATGTGGGCCTTCATCGCCTCGTCGCGGGCCCGCTCCGCCGCTTCGCCCGAGGCCGCCAGCAGCGTTTCATGATAGTCGAGGGAGACCAGATCGAAGATCATGTTCTCCAGCGTCGGCGAATGGGAGCGCGTGATCGATTCGGTACAGCCGGTGCACTCCTGGAACGAGAGCCAGATCACCGACTGGCGCTGCGCCTTGGAAAGCGCTTCGGCCATGGCCGGTGCCACGCCCGGCGGCAGCGCCATGGTCGATGCCAACGCGCTACAGAACTTGAGAAACGCGCGGCGGCTCACGCCGCGCTCGGCGAGCGCTTCACCCACCGTCCGCAGACTGCTTGTCATCTAAGTCCCCTTCCTGAAGATTCGACCGGACCGGCGAGACCGGCCGTGGCGAATGTGCTGCTCGAATAAAGACCCGCTTCTTACGAGAATCGACTTCGAACCGCTGCGGCATTTATGATGCAAATTTATGGTGCCATGTTGCAACCGCCGTCTTCCTACGCGCCCCACGCAGTCCCGAGGCCGCCCTGGCTGCGAGCCCCGGCATTGTGCAACATTTCCGATCACGATGCCCGCTGCGCCAGCCGGGCCGCCAGCCTCTCGCGCGCACGGCGCATGTCCTCCGGCTGGCTCTTCAGAATCTCGGGAACGCGCGCCACCTCGATGAATTCGGCCACGATGGCGCCCCCATCGTCGCGATGCGTGATCCACCATACGCCGCTGTAGGAAGTCTCGCGCACGCTCGATGGGCCGCCGGCCTCGATCGTCGCGGCCACCTCGCCTTCGCCGAGCTCCTCCATCAGCATCTCGAAGTCCGCCGGTGCCATGGGCAGTCCGCGCAGATCGATGACGCCGGCCTCGCCCGTTTCCAGCAGCCGCTCCAGGAGCGTCTCCACTTCCCGCAGAATCGCCTGGGCGTTGGCGGCGGCGAACTCGCTCACCACCTTGACCGAGATGTCCTTGAGCCCGCTCATGTCTGCCAGCCTTCGATGAGGCGCTGAGCGCGATCGCAGGCTTCGTCGAGCGCTGCCGCCACCTGCGGTGACAGCCGCTCGCCCCAGTCCACGAGTGCCGGCTGGATGGCGATGAGCGCACGCCGCCGCGGCAGGCAGCCCTCGAGCAGGGCGACGGCCATGAGATCGATCAGGCTCACCTCATGCACACTGCGCTTGCGGTTGGAACCGAGAAAGCGGTCCATCTCCTCGTTGGCGAACACCGCGACGCTGCCGGGC
>JBLMYH010000310.1:0-2501 GCA_050258175.1 Hyphomicrobiaceae bacterium | reverse complement strand
ATGATGGCGACGAGCTCGTCGCCGCCGCCGATGTCGAGGATCACCTCGGCGTTGACAGCGCCCTTCTTCACCGACTTCACCCGGCCGATGAACTGGTTGCGTGCGCTGGCCTGCATGTCGAATCTCCTGATCACGCGGTAATACTGGTCGAAGTCGCCCGCGACCTGATTCAGCTGGGCCAGCACGCGCTGGCGCTCCTGTTCCAGGCCGTGGTAGGCGGCCACGACCCTCCGTCCGTACTCGGTCAGGCGCGTGCCGCCGCCGTGCGGGCCGCCGGCCTGGCGCGCCACCAGCGGCTGCTCCGAGAGGTTGTTCATCGCCTCCACCGCCTGCCACGCCGCCTTGTAGCTCATGCCCATGGCCTGGGCCGCGGCCGAGATCGAGCCGCTGGCGTCGATGCGCTCCAGCAGGTCGAGATGGTCCCAGCGGCGCCCGCGCGGGACGGGGAACGGCACGGTCTTCGGGTGGGCGGCAGCGGGCTTCATCGGCGTCTCCTCGGTGTCTGACACGTTATTACCTCATACGACATAACGATAGGCAAAAAAAAGCCCCCCGTACTCAGGGGCTCACCGCCGCAACCGCGGTGGCGGCGGCGGTTTCCGGCCCGAAGCAGCTCTTGTAGTCGTCGCAGACCTGGCAGCTCGGCGCCTTGCACATGTTCACCTCGGCGCGGTTGCACAGCTGCTTGTAGAAGAATTTCTTCCACTTCATGTTGCCGGTGTTCCGGTCGTGCAGCGCGGTGAAATTCTGCCGCAACAGGTCGGACAGCGCCTGGCGACCGGACAGGCCCATGTCCTGCCACAGGTGGTTGCCGCCCATGCAGCCCATGGCGATGGCATGCGCCAGCCAGCGAGTTTCGTCGCGGTCGTTGGCGCGGTGCTCCAGCAGCAGCGCGGCCAGGTCCTGGATCTCGTCCTCGCGGAACGCCGGGCACGGCGTGCCGTCGTCGCAGATTTCGGCGAGCACGAAGAGCTCGCGGCCGGCGCCCGGGAAATAGCGCTCGACCAGGCAGCCGAACTGGGTCTCGCTGAGGCCGAACTGCAGCGCCGGCGGCCTGCCCTGGCTGAACGCGTTCCTCACCGTGGCGGCGAAGGCCTGGGTGAAAAGGTCGTCCGGCCGCCGCGCATAGGCCATCAGCTGCTCGCGGCTCGGGTTCGTGTGCGCATCCATGACGGGGTTCCTTCTATTCCGTGCTCATTGCGGCGTGGCTGTAGCAATCCTTCGGACAGATCTTGGAACAGGCCTCGCAGCCGACGCAGTTCATCTGGTTGGCGATGGTCATGACCTTGCGCTCATACTCCTCGTCGTCGTCGTCGCTGCCGAGCACCACGGGGATGAACTCGCCGTCCTCGGTGACGCCGACCAGCTGCAGTACGTCGCGCCCGCATACGCGGAAGCAGCGGCCGCAGCCGATGCACTTTTCTTGGTTGATCTCGCCGACGAACTTGGGCGTCCAGCTGCGCCCGTCGGGCATGGTGACCGAAGCGAAGGCCATGCCGTTCTCCTCAGCTGCCGGCGGCGGCCAGCTTCTTGCGCGCCGCGTCCAGCGTCTCGAAGGCGGCGACCGTCGCCTGCGCCACCTCCATGACCTTCTCCAGGCCGGCCGGCAGTTCCTCCGACAGGTCGTGCAGGGCCATGCGCGCCTCCATGGCGCGGGCATTGAGTTTCTTCACTTCCGCTTTCAGCGTTTCCTTGTCTTCCACGTCTGCCTTCCCTTTCGTCGTTTGCTCGAGGTAGCGCTCGAATTCCTCGTTTTCGATCATGTCGATCCAATGCGGGACATCGACGTCCATTCCGCGCTCAAGTACCTGGGCCATGACGATCTCCTTTCAGCTTCAATCGGCGTCTTGGACCCGGATACGGGTCACGTACGCCACACTTCCGCACTCGCGCGCGGCTCAACCATATTTGGCGGCCCCCGGGAATTGCTCGACCATCGCGATCCCGGCCGCCACCTGCTTCTCGCCTTCCTCGGCGAGTTTCTCCATGCTCTCGAATCCGAAGCGGTGCACGTCGCGCAACTGCTTGTTCACCACCACCAGGCGCCCGGCCAGCAGCACCATGCGGCCGAAGCCTTCGTGGTGCATCTTCAGCATGGGCGACACCATGATTCCGGTCGCCCGCTCGATGGCGAGGCCGATGGCGTTGTAGTACAGCTCCATCCGCCACAGGGTCTCCGGGTCGGGGTCGTCGATGATCGGCATTTGCCGGCGCTGCTCCCTGGTGACGATGTAGGGCGCAAGCAGCGTGGCGTCGGACTTGCCTTCCCACGTGCCGTGCGCGTCCTGGGCGCGCCACTGCTTGATCAGTTCTTTCACGAACAGCGACTGCATCGGATCGGCGGTGGCTTCCGCAACAGCGGTTTCGGTATCAGGCATCGTGGACCTCTTCGTCAAAATCGAAAGTCTTTTCCTGGCCCTTCAGGACCGCCTTGCGCAGCCAGGGCGGCGGCGTGCCCTTCAGCACGCCCTGCAGCTTGACCAGGATGTCGTCGATGGCCT